>DAOVTB010000063.1 GCA_030633305.1 Candidatus Muiribacteriota bacterium | reverse complement strand
GCATCTTACGATCCCAGCTTTTTTAAACAATGCCGAGACAGCAGAATCAGGGCTTGCCAGCGCTCCTGTATGCGAAGATGCCGCGCGGCTGCCAGCTTCTGAAGTTCCAGATTTAACGGCTGCAATCCTGCATCCCTTTTTAATGAGAGACCTCGCATGTTTCAACAGGATCTGCGGTTTATCAATTTTTTCCATGTATAATAGTTTAGTCCGCGAGCTGGTATCAGGATCAAAAGTCTCATCCCACCATTTCACGATGTCTTCAACTCCAATATGGGCACTGTTTCCAACAGAATACAGGCTCGAAAAAGTCAATCCATCCGGGATTCCAAGTTCAAGTATAAAACAGGCCGTTGCGCCACTT
The DNA here is from genome assembly GCA_030633305.1 of Candidatus Muiribacteriota bacterium. Classification (GTDB taxonomy): domain Bacteria; phylum Muiribacteriota; class DAOVTB01; order DAOVTB01; family DAOVTB01; genus DAOVTB01. The sequence goes on along the minus strand of DAOVTB010000063.1, from coordinate 19,315 downwards.
CCACTTACAAAATCAATCCCTTGAGGATCAAGCCGAGGAATCGGTCCAGCAAAAACTCCGTTATATTCATTATTCAAAACGCCAATACAGTTTGGTCCAATCAATGATCCACCTGCATTATCTATAATAGAAACGACTTCATCTTCAATTTTTTTCCCTTCTTCGCCTACTTCACTGAATCCAGCTGAAATGATGATAAACCCCTTGGTTTTTTTCTGTTCAGCCAGAATTCTTACAGCAGCTACAATAAATTTTGCTGGAATTGAGATTATTGCAAGATCAACTTCAGGGAGCATATCTACATGCTGAAAACATTTCAATCCCTGGACTTCCGTTTCCTTGGGATTTACAACATACATTTCTCCCTTAAAACCACCATCAATAATATTCTTCAAAACCTTACCACCAGGTTTTCCTACATTATTCGAACCACCAATAACAACAATATTTCTGGGTTTTATTAGTTCTTTTACAATCATGAGACCTCCTATTGAAGCTTTCTCGACATCATTTAATTATTAGATTTTAAAAATTATACCTGAAACACATCTCATTTGACAATAGAAGTAAATTCTTAGAAATAATTGATAATATAACTTTCTTATTGCAACAGAATACGTTTTCATATTAGTATAATACTAGATTATGTACTAAAACCTGGGGGTTACTACTATGAAATTACTTACCGTATCGTTGATCATTTTTTCAATTTTTTTTGTTAATATTTTAAATGCTCAATATACACCGGACATTGATGTCGGCAACATTGTCAATGATGCAATGAATGATGCTAATATCGCTGTGGATAGCGCTAATGACGCTATTGAAGTTGGGAATGAAGCTTATAAAACAGGAATGGATGCAGGAAAAAAAGGTTTTGAAATCGGAATGGATGCAGCTGAAAAAGCTGTCAAATTATCTGGACAAGCTGCAGATAGCGGTATAGAAGCAGGACGAAAGGGTTTTGAAACCGGAATGAATGCTGCAGATCAAGCTATGAAAATGGCCAATCAGGTCACTTCTGATTCTTTAAAACTGACCGAATCCATCCTCGACGAAGTCATGCCTAAGGTCGATATGATAGTTCAAAAATCACTGAAAATGTCAGAAACCGCAGTTAAACTTTCTACATATGCTGTAAAATCTACAAAAATGGTCGAAGCAATGACGCCTAAACTTAATGATATCATCAATTCAGCAAATGCTTTAAGTAAGGCTGCTGGAAATCAGGAATTGATACAAAAAGAAGTTCAAAAAATTCTAAAAAATGCCAACGGAGTATTAAAAAGAGTAGAAAAAGTGCATCAAGTCTCTGTTTATACAAGAGATGTTATGAAAAAATTCGTACCAAATCTGGAAAATATTATGAAAAATGCACAATTTACAACTGAAAAAACTAGCAATCTCGTAAAAACGATAAAAACAAAATAAATTATGGATATAAAAACTGTACAAAAAAAGATTGATCTGTTGAAACAAAACCTCAATGGAGTCATCAAAGGAAAATCGGAGTGTATAGATATAATAACTATTGCTCTTCTCGCTGGTGGAAATATTCTTATGGATGATGTTCCCGGAGTTGGTAAAACAACCCTTGCAAAAGCCCTGGCTAAATCAATTGATTTTTCCTTCAACAGGGTACAATTTACTCCTGACCTTCTACCTGCTGATATACTTGGTTCTTCTATTTATAACCCCATACAGGGAACTTTTGATTTCAAAAAAGGTCCGGTATTCTGCAATATACTTCTTGCTGATGAAATCAACAGAGCTTCACCAAGAACTCAGTCTGCATTGCTTGAAGCAATGAGTGAAAGTCAGGCCACAATTGAAGGAGTAAGCTATCCACTTCCAAAACCTTTTTTTGTTATTGCAACTGAAAATCCAGTTGAATTTCACGGAACTTATCCACTCCCGGAAGCTCAACTTGACAGATTTCTAATATTGGTAAACCTCGGATACCCGGATTATGACGCAGAAAAAGAAATCCTTTTTTCGCAATCCGTAAAACATCCTCTGGAGACTCTGGAACCTGTGATAAATTCAGATGATATCAATTTCTTTCAGACAGAAGTCAGGAAAGTGCATGTGGATCCTGATATCGCCGATTATATTGTCAAAATCGTCACCGCTACAAGAAAAGAGCCTGATCTAAAATTAGGCGTCAGTCCACGAGGGTCTTTAATGATGTTCAGAGCTGCTCAGGCAGCAGCATTCTCATCAGGTCGAGATCATGTCATACCGGATGATGTTCAAAGATTATCTCCCTATATCCTGCCGCACAGAGTCATCCTTAATTCAAAAGCAAAATACAGCGGCATACAAAAAAAAGAAGTGATTGCAGATATCATTTCCGAAGTATCAGTCCCCGCATGACCTGCGTCCAGAGTGAGCGAATATTGAATTTTTCTGCACCAATTTATGCTTGCGGAGTAGGGTACTACACCTCAGCATAAATTGCCTTGAAAAATCCAATCTTCATCTCATTCTGAACGCAGGACGGTAAAAATAGCAAAAGGTGAAAAAAAGGACGAAGAAAAGAAAGAAAAATTATTATATTGTAGGGACAGGTACCCGTGCCTGTCCGATATAAAAAAGCCTAAAAAAGTACAAAATTGATTAAATCATGATGGACACAAAGAACATGAAGGAACTAGAAAAAAAGAAAAAATCCATTTGGACCATTTTTTTTACTACTGCTCCGGGATACGCAAAACTTAAAGAAATATGGATTCATAAAATGACTCCAGCAGGAAAAATATGGCTTGCCTGTATGTCACTAGGACTGCTTGCCGGAGTTATCACTCTGACTGTTCCAATTTACAAAGTATTCCTCATAATGTTTTTTGTTTATGCGTACTGTTCGATAGCATCTTTTTTTTTCAGGCCAAAACTATCCTTATCAGGAGAAGTTCCTAACCAGGTTTCAGCAAATCAGAATATTCAGGTTAGATTTCGTGTAAAAAACAAATCAAGATTACCTGTTTATGATTTTTCTATTGACCTTTTTACTCCACCGAGATCATTTTCAACATCCAACTCTGTTGACGTATTTTCTTCACTTAAACCAGGAGAAGAGGAGGTCTGTAATCTACATTTTAAGCCTCAAAAACGTGGTTTTTACAAAAATCTCGATATCCGTGGATATTCATTATTCCCATTTAATTTCACCAGATACTGGACAAACACACTTCTTGAAGTTCCCATTATTGTACTTCCTGATTTTCACCAGATAGACGGTATTACACTAGCCTCCAGCAGAAAGTATCAACCTGGAGGAGTTGCACTAACTTCTCATATTGGAGAATCACCTGAATACATAGGAAACAGGGAATATCGCCCAGGAGATCAGATCAAGAAGATAGATTTTAAGTCCTGGGCAAGACATGCAAAACCTGTTGTAAGAGAATTTCAGGAAGAATATTTTAACAGAATTGCATTAATTCTAGATACCTTTATTCCACACGGCAAGAAAAAACCAGCTACAGGATTTCCAGAATTTGAAGCCGCAATTTCACTAGCAGCATCAATTGCCGATAATATGTCCCTTGGAGAATTTATTGTTGATATTTTCGCTGCAGGTCCAGAGCTATATCACTTTAAATCGGGAAGACATATAACACACTTTAACAGTATTCTTGAAATCCTTGCCTGTCTCGACGAAACAAAGACTAATCCATTTGACATAATCGGGCCAAGACTAACCGATGAAATTTCAAACATATCATCAACAATATGCATTTTTTTGGACTGGAACAGTTCTAGGGAAAAAATGGCAAGGGCAATCCTTGATTCAGGTAGTTCACTAAAAATCATTATTGTAAGAGATTCGCCAACCAGTGAACCTGACGAAAATATTTCTAATTTAACAGATTCCTTATTATTTTTAACTCCACAGCAAATTTTTGATGGAGGACTTGGAATCATATGAGAAATCTGGGAATATGTATAAGATTAACTGTTTTGATGATGCTTATTATACAGTTGATAGCATTTGCTTATTTTGAAAACGCGGTTATCTTTTCCTTGATCATTTTCCTTATAATTCCATTATCTTCTTTTGAAAAGCTAAACTTCACATTCCCTGAAAAAAGAAAAACATTTATTCTCCTGTTAATAGCGATACCTTTTGCAATTCACTGGTTTTTATTTCCATACAATCCAGACAATGCTTATTTCCTGCACCCCATGACACACTCTTTTGCCCATTATTTTATACTTCTCCAGCTTCTTCAGCTTTTTTACAAAGACAACAGCATATCTGTACTTACTCCACTTTACGGAACTCTAGTTATCATTGCCAGTGGAAATTTTTTCTCTTCAGCAGAAATAGATGCATTATATTCAGTAATAGCAACTGCTTTTGCAGTTTTTTCACTTCTTTTTTACCGATTTACTAATTTCTTCAATTCAAATACTACGCATTTCAATGAAATTAGACTTGATTTGAAAAAAAACAAATTGAAATATATCACACTTTTTACAATTATTTTTATTTCATCAATTTCTGCAGGAATCCTTGGTTATAATCTACAGCAGAATAAGCATGACATTGATCATTTTATGTTTGGACTGACATCGCGATTAACAGGAATCGGGGGCGGTAATTTTTCAGATAGCTGTAAAATAGGAAGTATCTCCGCATTCAGAAACGGTTTTTCTGAAAATAAAACTGTACTCAGAATCTACTCAAAAAAATATCCTGAATATTTTCGTGGGATGGTTTATTCAAGTTATTCAAACTCACGATGGTCTTCAAAAAAATTGACTTCAAAGAATATCAGACCTTCAAAAAGACCACCCTGGATAAAAAATAAATTCACAAAATCAAATTTTTACAAATTATCAACTCTCAAAAAAAGTTTTTTCACTTTTGAAGTCTGGAATGACAGTTCATTAGAAATGAACTTTTTTACACCTAAGGATATCAATTCGCTCATTTCTTCAGTTGAACAAATCCAGTTATCATCTGATTATATAATAAAATCTACTTCAAAAAAATCAATTTCGCCATATACATTATTTGTTTCTCGGAAAATAAACAAAGAAAAAATCAGCAAGGAACAATCCCAACTTTATAAAAATATTTCTTCAATAAAAAACAAAAAAATCAAGAAGATTGCAGATAAAATTTTTAAAAACTGCTCGACTTTTAACGAAAAAATTGTTGCAGTTGAAAATTATTTTCATACCAACTACAAATATAAAATCGGAATAGATGTTCCGCGCGGAAAAAGACCACTTGAATATTTTTTATTCGAAAAACCACCTGCTCATTGTGAATTTTTTGCCACCGCTACAGTTATTCTATTAAGAATGGCAGATATTCCTGCACGTTATGTCACCGGATTTATCGTTACTGAAAAGAATCCGGTGGGTGATTACTGGATGGCCAGAAATAAGGACGCACACGCCTGGGTTGAAGCGTATTCACCAGAATCAGGATGGATTACCGTAGAACCAACACCGAGTGCTGGAATTCCATCAGCTAAAAAAGATACCTGGACATTAACTTATATCATCGATCTGATATTCGCAAATTTCAACAGTGTATTTCATGCATTTAAAACTTATGGTTTTAAAAAAGCAATGGGTATTCTTGTAGAAAAAATCCTCTACTTTTTTCTGTATATACTAAAAAAATACTATGTCTTTTTAATAGTTATCATTGTACTTATGCTTATCTATTTTATTTTGAAGATAAAAAGAAAAAGTTCTGTACATGAAGTTACATACAGCAATAATAAGCTTACCCCTCTATTGAAAAAAATTGATACAAAACTCGCAGGTCATGGGGTTTTCAGAAAATCCGATGAAACGATTTTTCATTTTTCCTCAAGACTTATCGAACATGGTCTTGATAAAAAAATATGCTCTCAAATATCTGACTGGTACATGGCTTATTCAAAAAATCGTTACAGAAAAATAATAACTGATGAATCAGTACAACAATTGTCAGAAAAACTTGATATTATAATTAGACTTGAAATCAATTAACCCAGATATATTTATTATTACTACTTACTATTTTTACAAAAATCTGTTAAAATTAGATGAAGAAAATTTATGAAAATAAAAATTGGCTGCGGAATAATTCTTGTAGCGTTGTTATATTTTAGTATAAAAATTATATTGTTTTCTGGTCCGGATTTACAAAAAAGTAAAAAGACTTCTCGTAAATATCAGGATATTACAGGTAACTTTATAGTTAATACTGAGACAAAAAAAGAAGAAACTACTCCTGAACTTGAAAGTTTTTATCGACAGCTGTTCTTATTAAAGGGCAGGAAAATCAAAAAAAGTAAGGATTTTGTCAATAATTACAAGATTTTCAAAAAGGCTTTATTTTTCTTTAAACAAAAGAATTATATGGCTGCAAAACGAAGACTCGAACATGTAACTTCTTTTCTTGACGATAGTTACATGCCAGATTTGTTGCTTAAAACTAAATGCTACATAATGCTTGCTGAAATTTTTGAAAAAAAAGAAATTATTGTGTACGAACACAAATATATGGATAAATGGTATGCCACATGGAAGAAACTTTGTAAACACAAAGATGCCGCATTTTACAGAGAAGTATTGTCAAGCAGATCATTTTTGATGAAAAAAATTGCAAAAATTGGTAAAGAAGGAATAAATGAGAAATAATAATCGTGGTTCCGTATTTTATGTAGTAGTCAGTCTAATTACGATTACATTTATTCTTGGGATTTCTTTTCTTTTTCACCTCAGCGATGAATTTCATTCTGTAACATTTTCTCAGGCAGCAGAAATCTGTTTAAATCTTGCAGAATCTTGTGAAAAAGAGGCTCACTTCCTGACTATGTTTCATATGAATCTTCACGGTCTCCCTGAAAACAAACAAACTGGTATTTATAAACATATCCGTTCTCCAATTATTGGCGAGAAGAGAGAAGCTCCGCCATTTGCACTTGAAGCTCCTGAAACACAACAACAGGCTGCTTATTTTGGAGCTGAGATTATATCAATTATGGGATTTTATTGGAAAAGAGATTTCTTTGCCAGAAATCTCATGAATACACCTATCGATTTAATGACTCTAGATCCAAAAGAAACATTTGGAACTTTTTCAATTGAAGTTGTAATAAAATATAAACAGTTCCTTTACAATTTACGGGTTGATCGTGAGATGAAGGTTGCGAAGACCACACCACCACGAGCCGATTTTACATTATGGGTAAAAGATGCCTCTGTAGACACCTTCAATCCATGGAAATCATACGGTGGTTGGACTCCGGCTCATCTTATGGTCCTGAATGGCACAAGACTTCCAGTAGATCGGGATTTTAATGGTTCGATTTTTCTCGGAGGTGGCCGGGCACTTACTACTTCAGAAATTGAGTCCCCTGACAGAATTCAGTATTTCAGTGAACCAAATGATCATATTCAGGCAGCAAATAAATTTCAGCAGAATCCAATAATTATTAATATCACAATGGGTGGCGACTCTTCGCGCTGGGGATTACTTAATAATGATGGCGTAAAAAGTACATTTTACAAAAAACATGGTATAAGAAGTACAAAACAGTTTTATACTGCTGGAATTCCACATAACGATTTTTCTCCTCATCATATATTGAAACCTCAAACAATTTTTACCGTTGAAGTTCAGGGACTTAAAAAGACTGTACATTCACATTATATTGGGCATGATCAAGCCGTTGTAGCGCAAAACCCATTTAAAATTCCAAAAATTGGGGTACAATTTAAAGACTACCTGCCGGGATTATCATACTTTGTTTCTCTTTACAATGATTCGCTTGCTAAAACTGGAAAATTTTTTAACCAGCAATGGATTGATATCACAATGAGTGGAATTGATCTTATTGCATGTGATTTTTGGAGAGAATGGCAGAAAAAAAGTTCCTCTGGAAAGCCTCAGGAACCTGCCCCACAATATCCTAGAGCAATTTACGGACAAGTCTATAAAAGTTCAATCAAACTAAATGCCATGCTTCTTGATTTTAATCGAAACGCCGGATTGCCTCCTGGTGTTCCGTTTACCAACGCCAATATTTGGGGAATTCTCCCATGGGTGCCTCAGGGTTATCCACTTGGTTCAGAGCCGATGTCAGCTTTTTTCGAAGACAGTTCCAAACATTCTGCATATGCAAACGAACCATATCCTGGTACATTTACCAAAACTCCAAAAGTTGTAAATACATTCGGTGCCTGGGGTCTGAATCTGACTCAAAAATATAATTCCGCAATTGATTTCAAATCTCAACAACTTGGGTACCATGACTTCAAAAGTAATATCGAGATAAGGCCATACAACACACCAAAACCTGGCATAAATCAAATCGAAACAATTTATGTCAATCCAATTACAACAGTACAGGAAGATGTAGGCAACTGGTCTGATGATGATTACTTTCCACCGGAATTCTCATATGATAAGATTTCATACAGTTATCCAAGTTTTGATGATTTTAAAAACAGTGTTGGCTACCTGAATGAAAAGGGACAATTCTTCACACTAGCCGAACAGTTGGCCGGACTTGCCGGAAAGGATGCATCTGGACTTAAACTTATTAAAAATCCAATAATCGATTTTACCGGAAATAGACAAAAAATATATCGTGTACTATCTATTGATGGTGATATTTATCTACCTTCAAATCTTAGATATTATGGTCGTGGCTGGTTGTGTTTTATGTTCTGTGATTCTGTCAGCAATCTTAACGTTGACGGAATTTCCAAGTTCAGGATCAAAGGCTTTTGTGAAACCCCAACTCAGAGATCAGATCCAACTTTAGTCAACCATCCGTTGAATCCTGATAATATGAGTTGTACCCTGGCTGTTCTGGGAGTTGGAAAAACGCCATCGATCCATCTGACTAACAAACTGGTTGAAGCTTCCCTTTTTGCACCTTTGTCTACAATAGAATTAGATATGATCGGGACTAAAGACGGAGAAGTTTACGGGCTAAAAAACGGTTGGGTAGACAGTATTGGCTGTCCAATGTTCGATATTGACGTTCTAGGGAATGTCGTAGTAGGCGAACTGCATCTGGACTGGTATCCAAGAGACCACCTGAATCCGCATGTAAAAGCTACTGGAAAAAACGTAAGACAGGGTCTTCGTGGAAAAACTGTTAAACTGGATACTGGTCATTATTGTGTTGGCGGAGGCGTTATTAGATGGGATCCTTCTTTTAAAATAGAAGTTGATAAAGTTGGTGGAATGCATGATAAATACTATGGAGTATCTTTGGGTAAAAAAATATCCTTTTGGAAATTGACGACACAGATAAACTGATAAATGAATAAACGTCCTAATATTACTGTTTTTCTTCTTTTTTTGATACTGCTGTCGCGTGGTTGTTGTTGTACTACTGAAAAAAAGAAAAAGTCAGGAAAAAGAAGGGATCCTGCTTTCAAGGATAAAATTGTAAGACTCTATCTGGAAGAACTTGAAGATGATGAAGCACTTAAAAGCGGAGACAACAGGTACATTGAATGGGAAAAACGTAAGAACATGTTCAAATACTCTGTAAAAAAAGCAGCTGTACGTATAGATTACGAAAAGGAGGACGCTCGAAAAAACCAGTACTATAAAAAGGCTATGCGACATATTATGTCAAATAATCTGAAAAAGACCCTTAGCGAACTAAAAAAAGCAAATAATTCATTGAGCAATAATAAATATATTAAAAAAATTTACAGGGCCGTTGAAATGAGACACTTGAAAAACCTGGCATTTAATAATCAAGAAATGCAACGCGCAACTTCAGGTTTAATCAATGGAAGATATTCGCAGGCCACAAGAAATGCTGATATTGTACTGAGCAATAGTTCAAACAAAAAAAATGTTTTTTTGATAAGAGAAGCATACAAAACCAAATATACTGCAGCAGTTCTTAATAAAAACACTAAATTGGCTCAGGGTGCATATAAAAAATATAAAGAATTAGATAAAAAGATAAGGAAAAAGTATTATGAAGGGAACTAAACGAGGATTTACACTTATAGAAATTGCAGTTACCGCTTTACTAATAGGCGTTGCCCTTGTTCCAATTTTTAACATGCTATCCTATGGAAATCGACATACTGGAAAAACCAGAAAAATGGTTATGGCTACATATCTTGCGGTTGAATCACTTGAAATAATCAAACAAATGGATTTTGATGAAGTCATTGGACAGGGCAAAGCAAAAATCCAGACCAAGGGATTGATTTATGCAAATATAGTTAAGAATAAAAAGACTTACGCCTATGATACCACCGAAGGTGGCATGGTAAGTTATGGTCCTGAATACAGAGATTTTTACAGGGAAATAGCGATTATTCAGGGACAGCAAAATCCGGATATCAAACGAGTGCAAGTAACTGTTGGATGGGGGAATGAGAAAAAAAAGGATGCAAAAAGTAGTAAAATTGTACTATTTTCAGTATTAATAAGGGATAATTTATGACAAGGAATAAAAAAGGATTTACACTTGTTGAAATATTAATTGTAATGGCGATTGGTTCCATGTTAACCGTTGTTTTATACCAGATTTTTACTCAAATCTGGAATTCATACAATAAAGGATCTGTTATCATTGCCCTTGACAGATCCTCTAGAATTGTTTTGGAATATCTCAAAAAAGACCTGAGAGAAGCATGTACAACTGGGCACTCAGAATATTTTGGTCTTCTAGTTACAAGACCTAAGGGCGGAAAATCTGTAGATTGCTGGGGAGAAAAAACTTATTCTCATGGAACAAAACTCAGTTTTCATAGATTCAAAACTGCTGGAACACCCAATGCTCCAAATCCTGATGATCGACGGCCTACAGCGGATCTGATAGAATACACTTTTGAAGAAAATTATACTCATAAAGGACAAAAATGTAAGGCTGTTATCAGAACTGTAAATCGTGGTGGAAAAAAAATTCTTGCAACCTTTCCAGAGAAAAGCAAAGCTGATCTGTATTTTGTGAAATTCAGTATTGGCGAAATCACTCCTAAAATGGCTAAAGATGGAATAGCACCAAAAACTATGGTTGGAACTGGCGGAAAAAATTTTATTAGAATTAGTTTTGTTGCAGAGATCCGTGGAAACAAAAGAGTCGAACATGTTCCTTTGATGCTTGTGATTGGACCTCGGCAGATCAATAGCTACCTGAAAGATGTTGCGTGGAACACGGGAAGCAGTTCATCAGTAAGAATTGATTCAGAGCTAGTCCCTTGATAAACATTGGTAATAATATGAATATTGCAAAAAATGCTTCTTTAAAATACAAAAACCTGATAAAAGAACTTCAACCTTTTCTTGCTGAAAGAAATGTTAAGGTTATCTTTGTAACAAAATATATTGAGTCAGTTATGATGAAAGAAATATATAACGAAGGCATCAGTATATTCGGTGAAAATAGAGTTCAGGCCATCAGCGATAAAGTTGCTTCGTTACCCTCTGATATTGAATGGCATTTTATTGGTCACCTTCAAAGAAATAAAGTCAAAGCGCTCCCTCCTGTCAAACTTATCCACAGTGTAGAAAGTCTCAAGCTTGTTTCTGAACTTGAGAAAACAGGCAAAAAAAAGAATCAGATATTCGACATACTTCTGGAAATCAATACAGGTGGTGAAAAAGCTAAAAATGGGTTATTCGAAGAAGCTGATATCGAAGAAATGATGGAACTTATCGCTAAATCTGATTACGTTCAGGCACATGGCTTCATGACTATGGCACCTTTTACAGATGATAACAATATCGTCAGAAATTGTTTTAGAAAATTAAAAAAATTGCGTGATAAATATTCAAAATATGGATATACTGAATTATCAATGGGGATGACAAATGATTACCAGATTGCACTTGAAGAAGGTGCTACAATTTTGAGGATAGGTAGTTATTTTTTTAAAGATGATTAAAAATGGCTGATGTAATATATGGCATTACAATTATAGTAAGGTTCTTCCAGATCCTGATTTTTATCAGGATTATTCTTTCTTGGCTTCCAATTGATACTAGAAATAATGACTTTGTAGAATATGTCTATTCAATTACCGAACCAATACTGAAGATATTTCGATCCATCCTTCCTCCGATTGCTGGACTTGATTTATCCCCTATTATTGCATGTTTCGCTATTGATTTAATTGGTAATGCATTGATTCGATTGTTAATTATATAGTTTTTAAATAAAGGAGATTCCATAATGAGATTAACCCCACTTGATATACAACAGCGAGAATTTAAAAAGTCTTTCAGAGGTTATGATTCAGATGACGTTGATGAGTTCTTGAATAAAGTTCATAGTGAATATGAATCACTATACAGTGAAAACAGGTCACTCAAAGAACAGACATTTAAAATTCAGGAAGAGATCAAGAGATTTATTGAAATGGAAAAAACCTTAAAATCTGCTATAGTAAATGCTGAACGAAGTGCTCAGGATATGCGTAAAAATGCAAAAAAAGAATCCGAATTAATCTTGAAAGAAGCAGAACTCAATTCGGAAAAGATAATTGAGGATTCAAGGCTTGAAGCAAAAGATATCATGGTAGACATAAAAAAGCTTGCTCAGCAAAAAGAGATGATGAGAATTGACATCATTGCATGTATCGATAAATATTATGAAATGCTTGAGCTTCCTAAGAAAAATAAAAAACGTAGAAAATGATTGAGGAAATCCATGATAAATCATGTCAAATATGAACTATCAACAAATATTCTGACTGTTCTCGACCAGAGAAAATTGCCAGATGAAGAAATTTTCCTGAATTGTTCAAATGGTGAAGAAGTTGCAATTGCTATTGAAAATCTTACTGTTCGCGGTGCTCCACTTATTGGTGTAACTGCTGCATACGGAATATTGATTGTATGGAATAATTTCTTAAAAAAGGGCTCCGATCTTAAAGTGATTCAAGATGATTTAGCAAAATATATGGAACGATTATCAAAAACAAGACCGACTGCTGTAAATCTTTTCTGGGCAATCAATGAGATGAAACTAATAGTCAATTCCAATAGAAGCATTGATGAAATAAATTCTAAACTACTGAAAAGAGCAATTGATATTCATGAACATGATATTGAAAATAATAAAAAAATCGGCGTTTTTGGAGCATCTCTCCTTAAAAACACCAAGAATATCCTTACCCATTGTAATGCTGGTGCACTAGCTACTGGTGGTTATGGAACGGCTGTTGGCGTTATACGTGCAGTTCATGATTTAAATCCAGTTATTCATATCTGGGTTGATGAGACAAGACCTGTTCTTCAGGGAGCGCGTTTAACTGCTTATGAATTATATAAGGAACAGATTGATCACAGTGTTATCTGCGACAATATGGCTGCCTCTCTAATGAGCAAAGGAAAAGTAGATGGTATAGTCATCGGTGCAGACAGAATTACTAAAAATGGCGATACAGCAAATAAAATTGGTTCTTATTCACTTGCCGTACTTGCTGATTATCACAAAATTCCATTTATCGTAGCTGCTCCTCAATCAACAATTGATTTTTCACTTGAACAGGGGTCTGAAATCCCAATTGAAGAACGAGATCCAATGGAAATCAAAATGGTCGGAAACAGATGGCTTACACCTCGTAAATCAAATGTTTTCAATCCCGCTTTTGATGTTGTGCCGTCAAATCTTATTACAGCTATTGTTACAGAACTTGGAATCAGTGAATATCCTTATAGTTTTAAAAAATAACATTTAATTATCATTTCTCAAAGCACTACGAGAAGCCTTATCAATTCCATCTTTGTATTTAGAGGGTTTATGCCCTTGTACTTTTACAAATGTACAATTCATACGATCAGTTATTCTAAAAAATTCCTGATATAGTGCTGAATTGGCTAAAAGTTTGTTTCTTTTAGATTTGTAATTATTCTTTTCGAACCGGATACGTCTTTTAGGTAAACTAAGAATATTTTGAGAATCGGTGAAGACTATAACTTCAAAATTTAGGTATTCTATCTCATTTAATGCCCACAGCAGAGTCTGTAATTCCAGCTTAGTAGATGTAGTATTTTCAAATCGCTTTAGTTTCACTTTTGACTTCAATTCTTCTAAGGAGTTCTTAATATCTTCTATAAAGAGATAAGCACCATAACCAACATTTGATTTGGGATCAACGCTGCAATCTGAAAGTAAGATCATTTCTTCCTCATATCAAAACAGGCTATAGTCCTTTGCGGCGAAGCCGACAAACTATAGCCTGTTCATTATATAATTTTTTACAATTATTTGATCATTTAGGTATTACATTTTTAGCACATGGGCCTTTCTGGCCTTCACCTACTTCATATTCTACTTTCTGACCTTCATCAAGAGTTGCATAACCCGATGTCTGTACTTCAGAATGATGGACAAACAAATCCTTGCCACCCTCATCTGGAGTGATAAAACCAAAACCCTTACTTGAATTAAACCATTTTACTGTTCCTGAACTCATAAAAATACTCCTTGTTAATTAACTTCTGATAAAACTACGTATTACACACGATTTATGTACAACACTAATTTTCATCTCCTCTAAAATAAAGCCAATCGTCTTCTTTGTCAACATTTTTTTTATTTTTTTTATAATACTAAAGAATTATCCATGGTTCAGCTTATAAATATTGATATACTATTGACAGAAGAGATAACATCTATATAATTATTATAAGGCTATTATGAAATTAAATATCTTTTTAATATTTATATTATTGCTGACTCTAACAGCCAGTGCTCAGAGCACTAATACAAAGCTATTGTCATTGACAAGACAGCGCGATGCTGCCAATAGCAAATATCTGGATGCAATAAATAAATATGGTGCTGAACATGGGAATACAACAAAATTACAGGAAGAATTTGTACGAATAAGTAAAGAACTTAAAGAATACAAAGAATCTCTTACTAAATCCATACCGGATGTACCAGATTTGAACAAAAGATCTTTTTTTCAAAGAATCAAGGATTTTTTTGTTAAATTATTTTCTAAATCTAATGATGCAGTCGCGTCTGTGCCTACTCCTGAATCTCAGGAAACAGCGGTTACTGAAACAATTGTAATTACTCCACCGCAAGACAAGACAATCTCCCCTGAAGTACAAAAAAAACTGAATGATATATCAAAATTCCTTTCCCTTCAACCAGTTATGATAACTAATCAGGATGCTACAGATATGGTTACGATACTTGGATATAATAAATCTGGATACTCGACTTCAAAAATGCTGAAGCGCTTTCAAAAAGCCAACAGACTTTCGCAAACTGGTCAGCTTACTGAGAAAACTAAAGAAAAATTACTGGAAAACCTGAAGCAGATGAAAGAAGCTCTGAAAAAATGGGGTCATCATAAAGAATTTAATAAAGATACACTTCCTCTTGATGAAATGTTGAAAAAATCTTCAAAGTTTATCACAAACCTTCCTGACCTGCTGGATAAAAATGGGAAGTCCATTAATACAAAGGGGCTCCTTGATAAACTTACTTTTGCTGAAAGCAGTCATATACATAAATATATAGAAAAATTTAAAGTCAATAAAATCTCTGGTTCTATTGGATTTGGTCAGCTTATGCCATATACAGCTAAAGAATTAGGGGTAAATCCATACGATCCCGAAGATAATCTTAAGGGTTGCTCAAAACTTCTCTCAAGTAATTTTAAGTTTTTATCAAAATACTCTAAGGATAAAAATGATCTTTTATCTAAGGGAATTGCAGCTTATAACTGCGGACCATATAGAACTGCTTTTAAAAAGTATTCCTGGGACGAACTGGTCACATCAGGGAAGATTCCAAGGGAATCTATAGAATACACCATAAAAATTAAATCTTCACTGTTTTTACCCCTTTCAAAAGCAGAAAAAGATTGGGTTTCAAGCAAAGGGGATATCAAGATGCTTGTAAAAAATGGTTATACAGATCAGTTGAAAAAAGACGGTTATCTCTGACGAACCTTTACAAAATTGGGATTTCCATCCATAAGACTCTTAACTTCAGGCCTTAATTCATCATAATTGTTAAAAAGATCTTCATATTCTCGTTTCGGTTTCATTCTGATCTTTCTATTATGAAATTTTGTTTCTTTCAGCTTTTCACGGCTTTTATAAAGTTTTTCGTTTCTATAATTCTTTAGTTTTTCATTATTTTGATCCCAGATATTGAAACTTCTCTTATGAAATAAAGTTTTGGAACCTGGAATTATATTTTTACCAGGGAGTAAATACTTTTTCATAATAGGTGGTAATGTTTTCAATTGAAAGCCCTGAAGAAAATATTCAGATGTGTAATCAAGCTTCGCTGCAGACAGAAAAAATCCGGTAATAAAAAAAATAAAATAGAATACAACTCTTTTTTTCATAATTACTCCTTATTAAAAAACATATCTTTGATCTCGCCAAATTTATATAGATGTATTTTTGCATATTTATTATCTTTAGGATTTGGCATTGATTTATATTTTGAAAGCGAAATGAACTGCGGATGCTGATCAGAATCAAGTATATCGATAACATTAGGTTCACCATCATAATTAGTTCCACCACCAAACTCAATATCCGAACTTGACGTCTGTACACTTCGTACATGAAAGTTATTTTCAATATATTCAGGGTTATAATTTATACTTACAAGCTGATAAGCCCATTCATGATTCGGTGGACTATCAAAATTAGATTTTGATATATTAAAACTGAAAACATCGTTTTTTACAGAATAGTATGATGAAAACAAAACATCTTCCAAACTTCTTACATCTCTGTGCAACTCAGCGGATCCTTTAGGACTTACCATGATTGCCTTATCCCACCCATTTTCAATAATTATATTTCTTCCAGGCAATCCCTTACTGTGCTTACCTTTTTCGCCATATCTTATATAAATATCAAACATCTGAAATACCCAGCCGTTACTTCCTACTTTAAATTGATTTAAAGTTGTTCTGTCAGAACCTTCACTATCACTCTGAGAAATTTCAGCACTTCCTGTGGAACTAGTCGAGGGGACATCTTTTACTATCTGATTTCCAATTGTTATATTAAAAGTCAAAGTATCAGAATTATTGATAATTTCAAACTTCCTGATATCAAAACTTCCCGTTTTAAAAATTTTATTTGTAGGATATTGGTATGACCCTGGGCCTCGGTCATCATAATATTGATCATCAAATATGAAAAAATATTTATCCATTTTTTCTTTTCTAATTTTTTCTTCTGCAATTTCGGTAGATCGCCTTTTCAACATTTTCTCTTTTTCAAGCGCCGCAAGCCGTGCAACTCTTTCTTCGGCCTTTTTCATCTTCGTATTTTCTGTAATAATATATTCGGATTTTTTATCTAAGACTTCAGAAATTCTTTTTTTGATAGCTTCTGATTTACCACCAAGTTCCGGCAAAGATTCTTTTAACAATTTTATAGCGACATCAAATCTATTTTCTTTAACATAGTCTTCAGCTATCGCAATATCTACTTTTTCCAAAAGTCCCTTTGCAAGTTTGCTCTCTGAATGAAATTCCAACGCTTTTAAAAGCTCTTTCTTTGCTTCAAATAATTCTCCACGATAAAATTTTTCTTTAGCAATCTTACTTTTGGCATTTGCCAATGAAACAAATATTCCCATTTTTTTAAACTCTTTTGGGAATTGCTGCGAAAATTTTTCTAGTAACTCAGAGCTTTCTGTGTATTCTCCCTGCAGATACAGGTCCTCAGCCCAAAGCATCTCACATTCAATAAATTTTTCCTTTCCTAACTTGAAATCAGGATATTTTACAACAATATCCTTAAATATTTTCTTAGCATCAGAAAATAATCTCTCATGAAGCAAATTATCTCCTTCAAAATAAAGGATATCCTTATATACTTCATACTTATATTTATCATCTTCTTTAAATAGCTTTAACATCTCAAGATAGGTCTTTTTCATATTTTCCATATCATTATCTTTTTTATAATATGTAATCATTTTTTTGACCACTTCTTCTATTTTAGGCTTTACATTTGAAGTCACAGTGCTGTGTTCAAATACTTTTTTATATAGTGGATAGCATGCAAAATAATCATTTTGCTTCAAAAGTTTATCGCCTCTGGCTTGCCAGAATCGCATCAATTCTTTTTTCTTCTCTTCAGAAATTGTACCTTTTTTAAACAGAACCTCATAAATCTGAATGGCCTTTTCATGATTACCAAATTTTGAATAAAGCTTTGCAGTATATAAACTGTCTCTAGGGAAAGAATAAGATTCAATTATTTCCTGTGGATTAATTTTCTTCAATTTTAAAAATAAATCATAAGCTTTTTTGATCTGCTTTTTCTTAATATATCTATTTATTTCATAGGAATACAGTACAATCATTTCACGAAGAAGATTGTCTTTTTCATATCCCGTTTTAAGCAAAAGGTTCAGGATTTTCTTTGCATATTTAAACTTCTTTTTCTGTAAAGCCGCATTCAGCAATTTTCCTAAAAGCATATGAGATTTCTGCTTATCCAGTTTCATAAAATGATCTATTCGATCAACAAACTCTTTCTGAATATACTCTATATCCCACTGACTAATCCTGTTCTTCATAAGCCTGAAGACCTTTCCAGTACCAGCTTTTTTGAGTAATTCAGCATCTACACCCAGTTCCTGGGCTAATTTATACAAAATCTCAAATTTCTTAACACTAAATTCCTTCGATTCTACAAAATCATTCAATAACTCCTGAATCCCACTACTGAGAGCAAATTTGAATTCTTTCTTTTCATATTTTCCCATCAGCTCCCTATATATTTTAATCCCTTCAGGAAAATCATTTGTAAGTATCATTTTGTTTGCTTTTTCCAGATTGATGTAAAAATGAGAAGCATCTGCATAATAATCAGAATTTTGATATCCTCTTATTTTTGAGAATACAGCATGTGCCTGATCATAATCTCCTTTCTTGTAAAAAGCTTCTCAAATTTTATATTCCTTATCATTACTATATTTGGGATATATCAAATAAATAAGACCGCCACCGAGACAGAGAAATAAAATTATAGCAACAGGCAGGAAGTTAAAAGCCTTTTTTTTGCTGACAGAAACCTTTGGACGTTTTTTCGATACACTTCCATATTGCTTTGAAAGATCATAAACCCTCTTTTTATCATCAGATTCTAAACTGTCATGTTCGTCAGACGAAAAATCATCTGAAATAGATTCTTTTTCTGGACTCATATCAGTTTTCACTGTTTCAGCATTTGTTTCAACTGGAACGTCAACATCATCTTCCATCAGCTCTTCAATTGGTTCCTCAATTGGGGCTTCAGTTGGTTCTTCAATTGGGGCTTCAGTTGGTTCTTCAATTGGGGCTTCAGTTGGTTCTTCAATTGGTTCTT
>DAOVTB010000119.1 GCA_030633305.1 Candidatus Muiribacteriota bacterium | reverse complement strand
TGCCCCATTTTCACATCTATTCTTTTTATTATTTCTTCACATTCTGTCATGACCTCACGATTTTTCGAAAAATCTTTCACAATAATCGCATTATTTGCCTCGTTAGCAACAATATTAACCTTATTATCAGCTACTTCTTTTTTAAAAACTCCAAGTAAAGTTGCTTCAATTTCTTTAGCAGATGAATGCTGAAGATACCAGACAAACGTTTTTTTACTTGGTGTTAAACTCCTGTGAGCAAAAAGCAGACAACAACAAAGCGAAACTAATAAAACAATAATGATACTACGAGTTGGTTTTTTCATTTTTTCCCTTTTTATAATTTATTTTAATAATTATTTGTTTTTTGTTTATTCTTTTTTATTATTTAACTCTTTTTAGCGTTCTAAATTAGATGAAATTTGGATTTTTCAAGCTAATTTATGCTGAGGTGTACTCTTTTCGTACTCCGAAGCATAAATTAGTGAAGAAAAATTCAAAGTTCGCTAATTTAGGACGCTAAAAATGGTAGCTCATGCCTGAGTACATATCTGTTGTGACATCACTGTCACCGCTTTTAGTTGCATTCACACTGACGTACAACTTGTAAATCCCTTTAAAATCATATCCAATAGTATTTTTGGATTTATATACATGGAAAAGATAATCAGTATTCTTGTATAAATATGTATATCTGGAAAATCCAAGCGATGAATTATAATAAAAATGTTTATAAAAGTTGGCATTATAATTAAGCGAATAATTATGAGTCCTGTAACTTTTTGGAGTAAAGTAAAGAAAGCTGTTTCCATTTTCAGCCGTTTCCTGAGCGTAAGTCTGATAAAAATAATCATATTTTACAGAAAAGGATGGATACATGGGAATAACATAGTAAATTCCTACACCATAATCAAGTTTATAATTATGGTCAATATCATTGTAGAAAGTATATGCAGGCGAAAGCGAAGCATAAAAATGATTTGTGATCCAGTATCCCAGTGTACTTGACAGTGTTCCTTCGCGTAATTTTGCATAAATTGTTATTATATCTTCTTCAAGTACCTTGTCACTATAACCAAATCTAAAATCCATCGGTCCATGAGAATATTTATAATTCAAATTTATATCCGCTGGATTTCTATCTCCATCCCAGATTGCGTTATAACTGTGAATCATTAGATCTCCTGAAAAAGTAGAGTTTAAATCCACTTTATAATCCCATTTCAATCCAAAGTTATCATCTGACATTGGAGCCATATCATCTTCTTTGAAAAAACTGTGACCATAATGCGGACTAAGGGTTAATTTATCATTAATATCATAATTAAACGATCCACCATAAGACCTGTTCCCAGTATTTTCTGTCATTATTTCAGTCAATGGAAGTCGATTTGCATAATAAACATCAATTTCAAGTCTAAGCTTTCTTTTAAGCACATATATCTTTTCTTCAACCCAGTCTTTTGGAATTTTTTTATCCTTCAATAGCCTTTTATAATAAAATATTGCTTTTCTATACATTCCACGTCTTTCATATATCCCTGCGACTCTTTCAAAGCCATACGAATCTGATCTTTTCATGTAATATTCAACAGCTTTTTTCAAATTACCCAGTTTCTCATACACTGATGCAATCAGATTTATTGCAGGAAAATAAGTACGTTGGAGCGAAAGAACCTGTTTCAACATTGGCAATGCTTTTTTGGGTAAATTCTGTCCATAATATACCTGTGCCATTCCGACCAATGCTTCAATATTGTCAGGTTCAATTCTCTGTGCTTTTCTGAAATGGACCATGGCCAGGCTTAATTTTTGTTGATACACAAATAGATTACCAAGATAAATATGAGGAAGTGGACTGTCAGGATGAATTTTTCGCATCATTTCGAAATAGTATTTTGCTTTAGGTATATCTTTTTCATATTTTGCAATAGACCCAAGGTATAATCCCGAATAGAGGTGATCTTCCTTTATTCTCAGAATATTCTGAAAAGTCTTTTTCGCAGCCTCAAAATCCACCATTTCATAATATAATGTTCCCTTTGTAAACAAGATATGAACATTATGAGGATTTTTTTGAATAATCCTGTCCAAATATTCAAGAGATTTTTTATTTTCCTTATTTTCCCTAGAAATAACAGATAGATAAAAAAGAGCTGATTCATCTTCAGGAGATACATCAAGGGCTCTTTTAAAATAACTTCTGGCACTATCATATTCTTTCATATGAGTATAGGTCATTCCCATACCCATTAAACCTTTGTAAAAATAGGGATATTTTTGAAGAATCTGTCTGTAAACAAGCATAGCATCATTTACTTTTTTTAATCCAAGATAAGTTTGAGCTATACTTAGCAGAATATCACGATCATCTGGAAATTTTTGACGAGCAACTTTCAAATAGTTGAATGCTTCATTAAAAAGATTCATATTGATATAGATATTGCTCAATCTCAAATATGCTTCTCCATTTTTAGGATAGTAATTGATTACATTCTGATAATCTGTGACCGCATCCTGCAGAGAACCTTTTTTTTCATATGTAATCGCTCGAGAAATCAGAGCATTAAAATGATTAGTTTCAAGATCAAGAATTTTTGTATAGGCAGCTATAGCAAGATCATATTTTCCTTCATCATATAGAATATTTGCTTTATTCATCTGTGCTTCAAGAATTTCTGCCTTATCTCTGTAACCTAGTGAAGTCAGTTTTTGATTTACCTTTTTAATAAAATATTTATACTTTTTCTTTAAAATATCTCTTTCTTTAGCTGGAATCACAAGATCAATTTCATGTAAATGTGAATTCATGAATTTTTCAACTATTCTAAGAAATTTTTCGTTAATATAAGGACTGTTCGCAACATTGATCTTACCCATAGTCAAAATCAGACTACTTATAATCAACCCTTTATTTTCAGTTGTTACTTTCTTATCAAGCAGATAACGGACATCATCAGATATCTTGAGACCTTCTTTCTTTAGAGCAAGAACTTCATTTTTAAAAATTGCCGCACCAACACTGGATTTTCCAGCAAGATTACATTGAAAAATCAACATAAACAAAATAATAGTTACTAAACTGGAGACCTTATGTTTTTTGATAATACTCCACCGCCTTAATAAATTTATATTTTTTCCTGACAAAAGTCAGGTAATTAACCAATAAAATGCAGGATCTATGATATATAAATATATCTATATATCCGGTATCGATATTATCGGCTGATTTACTGTTTTAAAATAGGGGGATTAAAAGAAAAAAAGATCTCACCATGAAGAACATGAAGGACATGAAGAAAAAAGAAAAAGCATCGCGCAGAGATCGCTGAGAATGCAGAGGAAAGAGAAAACAATCTTACAAAGATAAGAAAATCTCGCGCAGAGTTCGCTGAGAATGCAGAGGAAAGAGAAAACAATCTTACAAAGATAAGAAAATCTCGCGCAGAGTTCGCTGAGAATGCAGAGGAAATAGAAAACAGTCTTAAAAAGATAAGAAGATCTCACGCAGAGATTCGCCTTGAGGGCTTATAAGTAAAAAGTAACTACAATGTCATACTGCGACTTGATCGCAGTATCTATTTCAATGAACAGCTCAGAAAGATGACGACTGTAATTATATCCGAAAAATATGGGTTAGATTTAACACAAAATAGATTAAACTGACATAAGAGCTGGCCAGCTCTTGTATAAAATACCAATAACTATTATCAAATGGATCAAAGAAATTATTAAGTTGGAAAGATTTATTAATTTACGATCTGATGAAATCCAATATTTGTATGATACAAAAACTGTGATTGGCGAAAATATAAAACTACATACAATAGAAATCCCCAGCAAAGATAAAATAAAATCAGGGAAAATCGGATTTTTCAAAAGCCAGACATCCAAAAAACAATAGATTATAGTTTATTAAAAGCAGGGTTTTTAATCCTATGTTATAAGATCTTTTTGAAATCATGGAATTTCTATCTCATCTATATTTATACTTTCTAAGTTCGCAAGGGACACACACAGACTGTGTCGTAATTCAGTTCCATAGTCAATTTAGAGGAAATAACTAAGTTGGTGCAGGGATCAAAGCACTTTCATGTGCACACATAGGGGACGCGTCTTGACATTTGACAAATACTCGCATTATAATGACCTTTCATTTGTCAAATGTCAAGACGCGTCCCCCTATTAAATTCTTAATTAACTTTTTCTAAGTTTTGAATGAGATGAAGGTTGGAATATTCAGTATTTGGTCAGGCCGAGGCGCACTATTCGTGCGTTGAGGTCTGGACAAATGCTTAATATTTCAAGATTCGCTCATTCAGGACTTAGAACCTATAAATAAATCCGGCTGCTGTCAATCCCGCTCCAAAACCCACCGCAAGAAGACTATCACCTTTTTTAAAAGTCCCTTTTTTTATCTCCTGATCCATTACAAGAGGTATTGAAGCAGAGGATGTATTTCCAGTTGTTGCTATATTAGAAAGCATTTTATTACTATCGAGATTCAGTCTTTTACAAATAGAAAGATTTATTCTTTCATTTGCCTGATGTGGGATAAAATAGGAGATTCCATCATTAATCCCTTCAAGACTACCTTCGACCAGTGCAGCAGCAACATTTGTTCCCCATGTAGTGGCAAATTTAAATACTTCTTTACCGTTCATATGCACAGTATGCTTTTTACTATTTACTGTTTCAGCTGATGTAAAACAAGCTGATCCTCCGGCAGGAAGCGTCAAATGTTCTCCGCCATCAGGATTACTGGTAATACAAAAATTCAAAAATCCTCTCTTAGGATCACTTGATTTCGAAAGGACAACTGCACCTGCTCCATCTCCAAAAAGTACCGCAGAATTTCTATCATCCCAATTAAGAAAACGAGACAGGGTTTCAGAACCAATAACCAGAACATTATCAAACTTTCCATTCTGCACATATTGAGCACCTATTACAATACCATAAACAAAACCACTGCAACCTGCAGCAATATCATAACATGCACATTCACCAGCTTTGATCTTGTGCTGAATTATTGATGCCGAAGCTGAAATAAAATGATCTGGAGTTGCAGTTGCAAGAATAATCAAATCTATGTCTTCAGGAATTAATCCCGCATCATTTATGGCATTCAATGCAGCTTCAGCTCCTAAATCAGAGGTAGCCTGTTCATCTGAAGCAACATGCCTGGCCTTAATTCCAGTTCTACTAGTAATCCATTCATCACTAGTGTCCATCATTTTCTCAAGGTCACTGTTTTTTAGAACTTTTTCTGGAAGGTAAGAACCAATCCCCTTGATCTCTACTCCCAATAGCTTGTTATAGTTTCTAGTAGTCTGTTCTCGGATCCTATCTCTACTCATATGGATACTCCTTACCACTGATAAAATTTGAATGATTATAACAGATTTTACTTATTGTTTCAAATAATCCATATGAGGATTTTTTTATTTATACAAAATATCTCCCTATTGATAAAAAGGGGACGATTTTACAGAAAAGCACTAAGGCACAAAAAAATTGAAAAAGATTGGACCATGAAGGACTTGAAGAGCATGAAGTTAAAAATAAAAAAACAAATAGTAAACTACTTAATCTGTGTTTTCATCTATGTCTATTTTTTTTAAGTTTTACGTTTTTTTACGCGCGCAGCGGGATAAAGGGTATTGTTCAGAATAAGCCTGTATCCTGGGGAATTTTTGTAAAGTAATAAATTTGTGGGTTCTTCACCAACAAGGTGTGCAAAATCTTCAGGATCATGCCCTGCATAAAACACTGCAGTACCTTCACCATAGGTTGTATAAATATATTTTGGCATTGTTTTATCAATTTTCCCCATAACGATCACATTATTTTTCAATACGTATGATTTAAATGCTGTTGTTTGACCCAAAAAACCCGGAATCAGACGAACATGATTCTGTGTAAGAATAGTTGGAGGCCTATCAAATTTTGCAGCAAAATCAAACAGTACAAAATCACCTGGATAGGTAATTTCATTAAACTGGTGAGCATCAACATCAATATTGGAGAATTCATAAACATACGGATTAGTTATAAGTTTAATATCTTTGAAAAAAAGCGTCTTATTAAAATCCAGTTTATTCTGACAATCCGGCGTCTTTCCATCACCATCTATTGCAGATTCAATAATATCTATACCTTCTGCAGCCATTGCAATATCAAACGTATCAGTAGCACTGCACATAGCGAAAAGAAAACCGCCTTTTTTGACGAATTCCTTAATTTCTTTTGTAACTGCAAGTTTAAGATGGCTGACCTTTTTAAACCCTAAAGAATGTGCAAGATTCTCATATCTTGCAACTCTTTCCCTGTACCAAGTGGCATTTCTGAAAGATGCATAAAACTTTCCATATTGACCGGTAAAATCTTCATGATGAAGATGAAGCCAGTCATATTCATGTAGATCACCAGCTAATACAGCTTTATCCCAGATCTTGTCAAATGGTATTTCTGCATAAACCAGGGCCATATTTACCGCATCATCCCACGGATCTGTATCCGGCGGCTTATAAATTGCAATTTTTGGAGCTTTTTCAAGCAAAACGGTGTCCATATTATTTTCTTCAATAATCTTGAAAATATCAGCTACCATTCCTGTAGAAACTTCATCAAAGGAAACACCCATCGCAATAGCTTTATTTTTTATCGGAATCATGGAATCGCAGAGAAAAGAACCTCCACGAAAATTCAGTAACCATTGAATATTTAAATTCTGCTTTAAAATCCAATGTACAAGACCATAAGCCTTCAAATGATCATTTTGTACAGCATCCATATAAATAAGGAGCTTTGCCGAACAACAGTTCACAGTAATTAGAACCACGAACAGGATTATTATAATTTTTTTCAATTTATGCTCCAATAGATATCTATCAACTTGGAATTATTGGAATTATACTAAATCTATCATTACATAACAAGAAAATTGTAACCGGAGCTAATTGTATTGTATACAAATTTACTACAAATGGAAAAAGAGTATCTCACACAAAGGCACTAAGACACAAAGAAAAGCACTGATTTACTTTGTCATTCTGCGACTTGGCCGCAGGTTAGGATTGTGATTATATTTCTTATTAAACACCCTGTCGATCAAAAATGGATCTATTTTTTTTGCTTTTTCAAGATATTTGTTCATTTCTGAAGTTTTACCAAGCTTAAGATAATAATCTGAAATATTCAAACATGACTTTGCTATTGATACAGGTAATTTAAATTCTTTCAATACTTTCTTCATTCCAGCGATATTATTTTTCTTAAAATGAAGGTAGAATAAATGTTCAAAAATATTATTTTTCCACTTTGGTTCAACTACTTTAAGTGCCTTTATCAATATTTTTTCAGCTTCATCATATTTTTCAAGCCTTATTAAACATCCTGCAATATTTCCCAAAACATCATCATTCTGTGGAGCTTTCCTCAAAAATTCAAGCGCCTGGTCAAATTTCCTGGAAATGGCAAAAAGTAATCCCTTAACAAAATTGGTACATATAATGTCTTTATATAACTCCATCCCACTTTTCAATAAAGCGTGATTTTTTTCCTTAAAAAGCAATCTTAATAGAAGTTCCATGTTTTTCTTTGACAGATTTTTTACATTAAATAGCTTTTGATAACTAAAACGGGTAACTGCAATGAAATAAAAAAGCTGCCGTTCATTAAAATTATCAAAAATGAAAAATTTGAACCCATCATTTTGATATTCTTTTCCAGATGATTTTCCATCAATAACATAGTAATAATTTCCAGTAATATGTTTGAATTCAGGGCTAAATATTTTACAATCCCCGGAATGATGCAAAAGAGTTATATTGCTTCCAAAATATTTGGATAGAGTTTCAAAAAGAAAATGTTTCCTGTAATTATTTTCCGGTTTAAACACAAAATAATCTCCAATGTTAAGGTTCCATCTTTCATCAAATTCCAGAAGTTCAAAAAGCATACCCTTGTTTTCTTTTAAATGTTGAGCCAGTCGTCCAGTACCTTTTGACATCATAGATTCCTTACCTTTTTTTCTCATGACATCAAAAAATTCAAATCTGAATGTTGCATCTATTTCAACAGGATAATTCTGATCCACTTCTACTATTTGACCCGAACCAATTTCTTTTACAGTACATCTCAGCTCAATATCATGATACATACTAATTCTGTCCCTTCCATTATGCTTTGAAAAATAAAGAGCCGCATCAGCACGATCAATAGTATCAACGATATTATCATTTTCACCATAAAATGTAATTCCACCACTGATTTTCACAGGAATATGCTGACCTCTGAAATTGAAATCAATATTTTTCACCAATTCTTTCAACAACTTTCCAAAATGTTTTGCATTTCCAGATTCAAGTATAGGAATAAAAAGCAGGAATTCCTCACCACCCCATCTAATCATCAGCGGATTTTTTATTGAAAAAAACTTCATATAGAATGACCTTAATTCCATTCCTAATGTCTTTAACACATAATCACCACAACTGTGACCATAGTTATCGTTAATATGTTTAAAAAAATCTATGTCAATCAAAGCAACACAGGCAGAATAACCATTTGAAATAAATTCTGACTGAAAATAATCTAAAATATTCATTAATTTGACTCGATTGAAGCAACCCGTCAATTTATCACTTATGGAATTTTCAAGAACTTTGTAAAGTGTCAATTCAAGAGATGATTTTTTAATTTCTTTTTTATAAATTTCAAGTTCCTGTTTTATAATATAATCTTCAAATTTCATTATTTTATCCTAATTTTATTCTTATAATAACATAAAAATATAAAAGAAAAAAGATCTCGCGCAGAGTGCGCTAAGAACGCAAAGAAAATTGCTAAAAAATTAACCATGCTATTTGACTTGTAACAAATTTACTTAAATAAAAAAGTAATGATATTTCATGAAAAAACGCAAAATATAACGATTAAATTCTTTTACATATCATTCTACGACTCCCCAACATTATGGTGTCGAATTATCTGCATGATAAAATTTTTTTCTCTGCGTTCTCAGCGCTCACTGCGCGATGTTTTTTCCTGTTAAATGCTGAATACAGTAGAATTTCGACCAATTTTATGTTGAATAAATATATCTTGATCGCCATTTTTAACTTCAACTCTGGCGTGCATGATTCTGGTAATATTATCAATTTCATAAATCAATTGTGGCTTATAACCGCAAGAATAGAAAATCCTATAGATAAAAAGTGAACGATAAGTACAACTTCTGTCATGTCCTGATATAAAATTATACAATGTTGAGATTCTAAGCCAAAGGGATTTATAAAATCCCTTTTCTAATTTAAATGAATACTTTGGTTTGATCCTTCTTGAAGGTAATAACAGATAATATTCGCGGAAAACGAGGACATCCAGAAAATTGATAATAAGAAAAATAAAGAATTTCAGATCAAGAACCCGGCCAGGACCCGCATGCCTGTCCTTGCTGGAAAGGACCTGGTGACGCACAATAATTGCATACGTTATTCGTAATATAATTTAGTTTATGGCTGTTTAATTCAGGTTTTTCATATACTTTTTTTGTATTCTGTTCAGTCTTGCTTTTTAAGTTTTTTATGGACATAATGCAACTCCTTATTCAAATTACAAATAAAATCCTGAGTCTTGTTAAAATCCCCCACAGTATTCAATGAATAAGCAGGACACGGCGAACAAATATCTTCTATTTCACAGCCAGCACACATTTCAGGCATTTTTCTGCAAGCAAACGCCATAGCCTTATCATTATACCAGATATCATCAAAATCTTCAATCAGAAGGCTTCCGACCTTATAATCAATTCCAGGGCATGGAGTAATAAATCCATCTGATTCAACACAAAATGCTGTAAAAAGTCCACTACACCTGAAATTATCTTTAAAAACTGGATCCATACTTTTACAAGCTTCTTGAGCCTGATTGTTTTTATTATAATTCATAACCTTTTTTATTACCGGAGATAGCTCTTTTCGATCAGTAATTTGAAAATCTAATGGAACATTACCAAATCGATCAGCAAGTGTCATAAATCCTAATTCTAATGGTACATCCATATCATCAGCAAATTTTATCAGTTCATCAATCTGATGAAGGTTTATTTTGCCGATACTGGCTTTTAAAATGGTGTGAAGACCAACTTCTTTTGAAATTTTAATAGCCGAAAGAATCTTATCATAACTTCCATCAGTTCCAGATATTTTGTCTTGAATTTCAGGTGTAGGCGAATGAAGAGAATAGGCAATACAAAAAATTTTCATCTTCTTTAGCTTCAGCGCAATGTCATGTGTAATAAAAGATCCATTGGAAAAAACTGAAACAATCAGTCCCTTGTTCACTATGTATTCTATCAATTCAAGTGCATCAGAACGTAAAAATACCTCACCGCCAGTCAGAACTACAAAAAAAATACCCGTTGCAGCGACCTTATCAATAATCTTTTTCCATTCTTCTGTTGATAAATCAATATTCTCATCTTTTCGATTTGTTTCTGGAAGTCCAAGATAGCAATGCATACAACTAAAATTACAATTTTGTGTCAACTCAAGGGTTGCATAAATTGGCTGCCTTTTTTTCAATGCACTTTTTGTGTATTTTGTGAATATTTCCATTGCTATACCTTTGTTATCAACTTGACATCAGCCATTATAAAATTATTTGAAACCTTTGTTATAATGCACTTGAAGCGTACAGTATCATGACGGTTAAGATTCTTGTAACTTACACTTTTCATTTTAAGTTCAAAAATTAGATTGTTTGACTGAATTTTTATATAGCCTTTCGCAGCATTTATAACAACAATTTTCCCCCTACTGAATATTTCCTTTCCGGGTTTTAAAACTTTAACAACTTCAGCAGTATTTTTAGCTTCAATAACAGTTTCTTCATTCAAAAAACTAAAAGCAGCAATTATTATAAGTACAATAAAAATGGTTGAGGCAATTGAAATCATCGCAACTTTGTATTTTTGCAGGAACAATGAAATATCAAATTTCATCCCCTTATTAGCAATACTATTAAGGTTTTCTATAGCTTTTCTGACATGAAATCGAGTTACATTATCGGGATGATCTTTATACTTTTCAAGCTCCCGTTTCCACATTGGATCTTTAAGGACTGTAAGCTTTTGAATACAGTAATTCCTTGCCTTCATATTACTTTCCAGAATAAGTCTGATAAGCATCTTTATGTATTGCTCAGGATTAAACTCCTGAAGTAACAGGATATTCTTTACATCAGGAATATCTAGATCAATTACATTTTCAAATAATTTTTTTATCTGTTCGCTATAATCTTCCCGCTTTACTTTCGAGTAAAATTCGTTACGTTTTTTCTCAAGTATACTAATTAGATTTCTTACTTCGATTTTTTGTTCATTTTTCAATTCTGACTGTTGAAGTACAATCAATATTGTATGCGAAAGTGTATAATTATCTCCAACAATCGCATCTTTAGCTTCAATAATCATCTCTTCATATGGTAATTCATGTATTTCAGTAGTAGGTGTCGGAATATCCATTTTTTCTTCAGGTAGAAAATCCTCTGGAAATTTACCTGTCAGCTTAACGACCATGTTCGTCAACTTCATTTTCAATTCGGAATTTTCTTCTTCAGAAAACTTATTAACAAGAATATCAATAAGTTCATCCTGAGAATCCGACATCATAGCTGCATTAAATCCCCTATCAATGACAATTGGATCATTAGTTTCTTTAAGAATACCTAAAATAATTTTATAAAAATTCTTTACTTTGATTTTCCCAATCAAAAAGAAGGCCGCAAGAACATTTCCCCTGCTGTCAGATTCCAGCATTCTCTTGATCTTTTTTATAACCTCTTTTTTTCCAAATTTCCTCATCATCAACACGCTGGCCGAAACAACTCTGGGATTTTTATCCTCAAGCATGCTGGTTATATATGGAAGTTCATCAATTCCACCAAGATATCCAAGAAATTCAACTGTATTTGCTCTAACTCTTGGATCTAAATCCTTCAAAAATTTTCGAATAAAATTGAAATCAACGTGATCTTTAAACGGCATTAATACCCGTATTAAAAATGATTTAACAAACGGATTTTCCTCATCATCTAACAATTCCTGTATTGCTTTAGAGTAATTTTCAGGATCGCCGAAAGAATGATACATCGAAAAATACTTCAAAAGCAGCATTCGCATACGAAAATCACTGTTTTCAAATTCAGAGACAAAACCATCCAGATCATTACATAGCCTGATCATTTCTTCGGATGATTTCTTAAGCTTCAAATCAGCGTCATCCATCTCTCTGTTTATTATCTTGTATATTGCGACTTTTGCTGCCATACCAACTGCGTCATCTTCAGAATTTTGAAGAGGATATAAGAGCGAAAGCACTTCTTCTTTTCCGTGTATTTCCAGCTGTTTTATAGCTGATATCTGCACGTCCGAGATATTACTTTCAAGCTCTTGAATGGTTTTCATGATGTCCATAGGCTTATTATATCATAATTTTTGACAAAACAAAGTTACAAAGGGAAAAAGAAAAAGATAAATTTATCACGCAGAGAGCGCTGAGAATGCAGAGAAAAAGATTTTACCATGAAGATCATGAAGAACATGAAGTTAAGAAAAAAAAAAATTTACAACATATAAACGCAGAATATCGAACAGTAATTAACGAATAATGAATTTTGATTTATAAAATAAGGACAGGTCGTAACCTGTCCTTATATATTTTATTCCTTTATTAATTTCCTTCATGATGATATCTTTTTTGTTTTTCTTTGTGCCTTAGTGCCTTTGTGTGAACTAATTTTTTCTTATCATCAAGGCAGAATTCTTAATTTAATTATGCATTATTTTTAGGGTTGATCCTCCTATAAATTCTCTGAGATGAGATTCACCAGGAACAACACTTAAATCAGTATATGCTTCAACAGTTTCAAGAAGTCGTTTTACTCTGACTCCACGAACATATGCGTCCATTCTGTTGTCTTTTCTAAACTGGCGCGGTACTGGAAAGCGATCACTGATAACAGTTTTCAAAATTGGAAGCTCATAAGCAAGTCCACCATTTACAATAGTGTCAACAGAATTAATATAAGGAAGGATATACTTCAATTCACCTTTTCTAACATAATGCCAATGTCCTAGAGTTGCTTCAGGAGGATGATTTCTGTGAACAGAATCTCGAAGCATCCTGCGTAAAAGCCTTACATCCGTCCATCTTGTGAATTGATAGGCAATATTTCTGACAACATTCATCTGCTCAATATATAATTTGAATTTCTTTTCAGCTGGAACAGCACTGGTCATTTCCGGATAAAGTCCATGCAGGCAATCAAGTAGAAGGATTTCCTTTGGTCCAAGAGTGACTTCGATTTGTTCAGGAACACTTTCCCCTTTTTTGAAATCGTAATAAGGCGATTTTATTGTCTTCCCGGCAAGGAGTTCTTCGAGGTGCTGGTTAATGAGGGGATAATTCAATGCTTCGGGAGTTTCATAATCAACATCACCAAATTTATCCTTTGGCTGATCCTTAAGATCATAAAAATAATTATCAAGGTTCAAAGTTTTAAATGATAATCCATGTTTTTTTAGACGCATTTCAATTTTTCTTGTTGTTGTTGTTTTTCCTGATGAAGAAGGACCTGCGACGATTACAATTCGTAACCCTTGGCGGGCAAGGATCTTTTCAGCTGCATCATCAATTTCTCCTTCATATCGTCCTTCACTCAACGTTACAAGCTCACTGAATTTTTTTCCATCAGTTCCGCGTGCCCATGAATTCAATTTTGGGATTGTATCGCATTCATGTGCAATATTCCAAAGATACGTTTCTTTGAACTTATCCAGATTAACACCAGTACGACAGAATTGTTCCTTTGATATCTCACCATTTTTTACTTTTGCCCGACCTTCTCTATAAAGCATGTATGATTCACCATGCTCAATCATCCAATTCGCAAT
>DAOVTB010000088.1 GCA_030633305.1 Candidatus Muiribacteriota bacterium | reverse complement strand
TATTACATTCTACGGGACATATAATACATCCATTTGAATAGTATTTTTTAATTTCATGAATTCTTTCAGGAAATTCATTATTTTCAAGTAATTTGATATAAGACGGGATCATAATAGCTATTTCTGATATTGAATTTTTTTCTTCAAAAACAAAATTGTTTTTTTGTTTGGAATAAAAATAAATGTTACTTCATCACAAATTGACTTTAATAAAAAGATCCCTCGACCACCGGTTCCCCATGTTTTTCTTGTGGCAATTCGTTCAAAAAATTCCGGGTTAAACTCAATTCCGCCAGTATCACTTACCGCAAGAACCATTTCATCTGTACGAAGCTTAAAAATGACTTGAACATCCATTTCCGGTTTATTCATACAACCATGTTCAATTGCATTTGAACAAGCTTCATCAAGTGCTAATTGAATATTAAAAACATCAAATTCATTAACTTTATTTTCAATACATAGGTCTTTAATCTGGTCTCGTATATTTTTGATCTCAGAAACCTTACTTGGAATATTAAAAATCAGTTTTTTGTTCAATTTCATTTTTTATCTCAATAAAAAACTTTTTTATTTCATCAATGCCTGAATATTTATCAATAAAACCATCTATTTTATCAAAAAAATCGGCAGCTCCACAAAAACCATTCCTGTTATATTCATATGCCTGCAACATCATATCAATCTTATCTGATGCGTCAACAATCGTTTTCTCAATAGAATCACCATCAAAATATTCTTCAATTACAGATTCATAGCAATCAAGTCCGCTTTCACTTAAGATTTCACCTGCAATTTCTTTTTCAACACGATTTTTGTTAAATTTTTTCCCCACCGGAGTAGGAATATCGCCAAGTCGTGTTTCACCTATTTCATGCAATAATGCCATTTTTAAAGTTTTCTCAAAATCTGCACTATCAATTTTATCACATAAAAGCATACAAATCAGCGCTACTCTGTGATTATGAGCAGAAACAGTCTCACAACCATGGATACCTCTCAAAAGCCATCCGGTACGAGGTATTTTCTTTAAGTTTCCCATGGTCACAAGAAATTTAATAGTACTATCCATGAAAACATTATACATGAATTTTGCTGTTATTTACAACTAATTTAAGAAAGAATAAAAAAGTTAACACCAGCCAGGGTCAGAAGGACTTTTGTTTAGCTCGATGTTCGAGCTGAATGAAATGTGCCCTGACCCTATTAGATAAATATCAATATAGTTTATCAGACTATGTGCGTTGGTTCATCTTAGACTAGAGTAAAATGATAACAAACTATTATGAAGGGCGGACACAACGGTCCGCCCCTAATATTATTCTATAAGCTAGTTACCTTTATTGGAATCATCACGTCTTCCAAGTGTATGCACTTTAAAATCAGCCGGAACAACCCTCATAGGAATATACAATATTCTGGAATTTCCCATGCTGTCATATACAGACAGTGACCATACACTATATTTTTTTGGATCCGGATCAGCAGTCTGAGCAATAAAAGTTTTATAGTAATCATTCGAATTTGGAGATTTAGTAAAACCCCCATCAATCGTTGGAATGATATTCTGCATAATCGGAGTCTCATTTGTAAATATTACTTGCGCTGTTCCAAGATTCATTATTCCATCTTTATTATCAATCGCCCTGATATTTACAGAAAATCTTGATGACTCGATTACCGAGATCGGCACTACTTCCGAACCATTATTAAACAATGAAACCAGGTTAACTTCAGACGTAAGACGGCCTCCCTGACCACCAGCTGGTGAAATACCCCAAATTTCGGATCCTCCAACTACTTCTGTAGTAAAAATAGAAACACTTCCAGTAGGTAAAAAACCAGATATGTAAAGAGAGCCTGCGTTACCAGAACTAGGATCGAGAATAGTTGAAACGTAAGAAGAATGGGTTGGTTTATGCTTATACTTAGTAGCATTAACTGTATTTGTAACATTATCAGAAACAATACGACCTGACGGATTAGAATGATCTGTCAAAGCTCCACTCATACCACCCTTAATATAATCATTCATCAGACTAGAATCATTTATCATTCTTAAAAACCAATCATTCGAATACATCTTATCAATTCTTTCCTGAACAGTTAATACTCCACCAATGAATTTACCCATTTTAGTATTAAATTCATCAAAGTTGACAAAATTTTCATCCTGACCAATATATTTCTTGTTTTGAATAGTAAACCCATAATTCGTAATATTAGAGTTTACAGCAAAATAAATTTCAGGTGGATCATCATCATCTATAGGAAGAGAACAATCAAGTACTGTTGAACTAGCTGTTGACGGATACTGTGTAAACAAAGGACTGGTTTGAAAAGTGGTAGTTCCTGGAACTAGCAGTTGTTCAAAATTCGGATCTTTATCTGGTATGCAAGCAATTCCATCTGCAACAGTTTTCCATGATCCATTTCCAGAACCATCCACTGAAGTTGCGTACAATGCCATCGCACAAGCCGGACGAGTAAAACTCGGAGTCGGAGTTGACCAATCCATTGCAAAAACCCAGCCACCACTTGGATCAATACAAACAGAATAAGCAGGAACAGTAAAGACCTGAATAGATCTCCTGCCTTTTACCTGATTATACAAAATTGGTGAAGCTGGCGGGACCAAAGGATTTGAACTCATGAATGGAAAAGAAGGTACAAGTTCTACAGGATTGGCTATTGCAAAACTAGTAAGATCATACCAGTTTAAATTAGTAGTTGATTCAGGTGTAAACACTAAGCTGGTTACTGGACGATATGTTTTTGCAACCGCAATCGAAAAATCTGGATTAAAAACAGCAAGATTAGGCATTAAAGTGGCATCTGAATACCCTGGAATTTGCGAATAGAAAGGATTGTTATCCTCAACGGTTACAATAACATCATTAGTCAGGAAATCACCACTGGAAACAGCTTCAGTAAACTTGTGCCGAATTCCATTTATTACCTTACCATCATTGAATAAACGAACAGTTGTTCCGGGTGGTGAAGTATCTTTGACAAGTATATCAATTGGAAGTTCCATTAACACAACTCCGCTTAATGTAACACTGTTTGTCTCAAAAGTCAGGGCAACATCAAGAGGAGTTCCCGCAGCAGAAGTTAAAGGGCCATAATCAACATCACTTGCAACTTTACTCGGAGTAAAATTCCATTCTTTGATATCACCAAAAACTTTCAAAGTTGCTCTAAGTGAATTCTGATCAAACTCTGTCGTACCAACACGTCCTACAGTCGGAGTATTATAATCAGCAGAATTAGTTACATATCTCATATTGATTGACCCGCCACGATAATCTGATATTCCACCATTTTTATTCACAGAGGCATCTTTAGTCGCAGAAGGATCGGTACTTAGAAACAGTCCCAGATCAGTAGTATCAAGGTAGAACATTCCAATAGAAGCCAGATCAGGTACATATTTTGACGAAGAAGATCCGCCTGTCGAGCCAACAAGCCAGGATAGATCCCAATTTCCAGCGCCTAATGTATTAGAACCGGTTGAATTAGCACCTAGAGTATTGAGCTTCGCAATAATATTCCCAGCACCAAAACTCTCCTGCTGCGTATCAAAACTGAAATTTAGACTATTAGCCGATGATCTTCCAGCATTAATTCCCGGGCAATATGTCTGAGACTCTGATATTAAAGGATCCGAAGTCCATTTTTTTACAAGTTCTGCTGCCGAACTTGCTTCAATAGTCAAAACGATTGTACCTGCACCATCAAAAACTTTTAATTCAAAGCTTACACTTCC
This sequence comes from Candidatus Muiribacteriota bacterium, assembly GCA_030633305.1. Classification (GTDB taxonomy): domain Bacteria; phylum Muiribacteriota; class DAOVTB01; order DAOVTB01; family DAOVTB01; genus DAOVTB01. Next base: position 12,899 of record DAOVTB010000088.1, on the reverse strand, counting down.
AGGGACAACTCCACTATAGAGATCATGAATTTTTTCGTTTAAATCAAAAGATTCATTTGAAGAAGAGGTAGAAGTTGTAGTTACACTATTTTCATTCTTCAAATCAGCAAGGGTCTGTTCATCAACATCTTTAAAATATTTGACCGCAAGAACCGTTTCAAACCACAGTCTCTGATTTTCTGAAATTTCAATTGGATCTATTGTATTAGCTCCATTTTCATCAAGCTTATTAATTACTGCCGCACCTCCCGCGAAAGAAGAACCAACAGAACCCCTTAATTTCCAATCATTTACAGAATTAATTAAAGGATCAGTTGTATGAGTAATTAGTGCATTTTTTTCACTATATACAAATGTTCTACCTGCTACCCAACATCCATAATCAGGAACTTTCTGACCAACAACTATTATTCTTTTAGCAACTGTATTATCCGGATACCCCATACCAGTAGAACTTCTACAGTAATAAATCATATTATTTGAAAAAGGAGCTATAATAGAAGTATCCTGAATTCCTCCCCCGTCATTGCCGCCATCAATATCAATATAAGTATCCGGGTTTTGAGTAAATACAGGTATAATTCCAGCTCTCCTGTAATCGTACGTATTATATCTTGCGCGAAGCTGAAGTTCATACACGCCCTGTCCTATAAATCTATGTTTGAATTTATATCCACTCTGTGATACATCTTTCCAACCACTTACAGCTACAAGTTCACCAGACATTACAGTTACACCTTTTTTTGAAATACAGAACAGTTTCCATTCATATTCCCTTGAATCAATGGATTGAGCATTTGGAGTACCAGAAGAACACCTTACATCACCAACAACATTTGATGCATATCCACCAGTATAACCATTATTATTCCTATCTGTTTTTCTACTCTGATTTCCCCAGTTAAAATGGAGAGCATTTTTTTCTGCAACTCCCAGTGGTCCAGCAAAATTGTCATAAGGATCTGTTGCTGATGGGGCAACCATATCAACAACAGAACCATTTTCATTATCAACCGGTAGCACTGCACCATTTCTATCAAGACCATCTTTAGTATAATCAGTAGTCCAGTTTTCAAACTGCCATTCATATTCCTGACCATCTTCTACTGGTATTAAATCTACATTATTTGAATATTTTATCGACATATCAGTAGGAACAATATCCACTTTGCATTCACCATTTATAGGTGGCGATGCATCCACAACAGTTGCTATATCAACGTGTGTATGATCTGTAACTTTATTGGCAAGATTTGCTTGCGGCTTTGGCAATGGGGCCGGAGTTGTATTTGATGGATCATCTTTTAGGTCCCATCCCAGATTTGTTCTGTGGCCAGCATTAAGTTTATAAGCAATCCGAGTCTGTGATGCAGAAACAACCTGTTTGGTTCCATGATCAAAATCCCTGACATACAAAGTAGTTTGAAATTGCTGAAAAAGCAGAGCTTGTGCTTTAAGACAAAGTGGATGTCCAATATCTGCAGCATTAGTCCATACAGGAGGATTTGGAAAATATGATGATACAATCCAAGGTCCAAATGCTTTCTTGGTAATATAATAGAAAGAGCCCATTCCATCAGCTGAAAAATCAACTACATCAGATGGGATTGGAACATCAACCATATTTGCATTATTTGGAAAACTCTGACTAGGCCCTGTAGCGGCAACGGTATGATTCTGTGCAATATCCTGAATATGGACAACCTTAAATCCTCCACCTGGCAATTCAGCGCCACAATAAAGAATTCCACCATGACCACTAAACTGATCACCTACAGCAAATTTATCATCACTTGAAAAATAAACCCAGTCAGTTGTTGCATCTTTTGTCGCAACTCCAATATGTCTCATATCTGAAAGATCAGATTTACAGTTAACATTTATTGTACGCCCAGAGTCAGCACCCTTCCAGTCAAATGGCTGCCACGCAGCCCCTGGAAGCGGAGCCCCTGTAGTAGGATCAGCTTTCAAATACTGTACTGATGGCGTAAGATACGGAGAATACATATAGATATTACCAGAAGGACCCATAACAACTTCATAGGATGTTGGTTTTAAACCAGTACCGGCTGTTACAGTATTTCCAGTTGTACTATCGCAATTATCCGCACACTGAGCAAGTTGCCAATATACAGCCTCTGCATCTTCAATAGGTTTACTACTTATCAGGCTGTCAGTTGAATATTCAGGAGTCCCAGCTTTATCCTGTTTTTCCAACGCAACATAAATATCAACAACTGAAAAACAAAACCTTTTAGTCTTTCCAACTGGATCGACATGACTTCCACGACGCCCGGCAGTAGTCCTGTCAGTATGGTCATCATGATACCAGACACCATTTGGCAACCATATACTTCCGGTTACTGGTTGGCCCCATCGTTCAACAACCGTCCCACAAGGTTGCCCTTCAGTTGGTCTATCAACAAGCTGAACCGGTGTCCTGTCAACACCAACCGGTACAGTTCCCCAGAACGAATGAGGATAACATAATGCCGTTCTGAATAGTGGACTTATATTTCCGTTTCCATCAAGACCATCTTTATCAGCAAGATGACTAAGATGCGTTCCATAAGAATGATTACTCATATCATCAGCAGCCCAGGATGCTTTAGGATCAACATTTCTTTTATAGAATAAAGCACCCTGATTCACATCCCATGACAATTCAAAGTTTTCAGTTCGATTTCCTCCAGCAGGATGAGCATATGTTACACTGAAAGTTCTAGTATTTACACATGGAAGAGCTCCACCATAATATGTACCATAGTTTCCTGCAGTAACACATTTAGGCATTAACGAATTATCACGCTCAAAAGTGACATAGATATTTTCCATCCTGTCACAGGTAATCGTCGTTGGAGGAACATTCTCCCCTGTTGTAGGATGAGTATGTTTGGGAATAAACAACGCTGGCGAATTAGGTCCTTTGGTCATATCATAAACCCCTTTGTTACCTAAAGTAGGGGTTTCAACCAGCAAGAATGTCTTTGCAGTAGAACCTTGAGAATATAAACCACTGCTGAAAAACACCAATAGTCCAACAATCACAGCACAAAAAATAAGATTGTTCCTTTTCATAAAATTTCCTCCTTTGATTGATTAAAATTTGTTTTTTGCATTATTATAAGCATTGACTGCAGCTTCAATATCACTGGCTGGTTTTCCATATTTACTGAACACTATTTTGATTATCTGTACAGTGATATCTTCTCCACCAACAATCAGAGCCTTTCTTATAAAATTTGAATTCCAGAAAGGTTCGATATATGTAGACTGGCTGTTTAATTTATTTTTGTAATATTCTTTTTTATCACCTGCAATACCAAGCGCATACGATGGTATTACCTTAAACATCTGATAATCATTCTTCTCATTGAACAATAATTCATACTGGTTCTGATGCAGAGAATGGAGCCTGTTTCCAAAAAAAGAAGAATTAAATATCTGATCGAATTTTTTTTGTCTCCCGATCTTTTTGACAGCTTGATAGATATCCTCAATAATTTTATTTACGATTTCCTGTTTTTGATCACTCTCAGCATAAAAAGTGGTATTAACCAGACTTTTATATTTTTTATAATTATTCGCTATTTTTGCTATTTTTTCATCACTTTTTTTGTATTTTTTGTAAATTTCATTTTCAAGCTTTTTAACCTGTTTCTCGATTCTGTTTCGATATGATTTTCTATTTTTTGAAGGCATTTTCCGAAGCTTATCTATCATACTGGATCGCATCATACGGATTTTTGTATCAAGCCTGTTTCGAATTAAATCCTTTTTCTTCTCTTCTTGCTTGATCTTTACTCTGAGCGACTCTATTTTTTTCTTGGCTTCTGCAACCTTCCTTTTTCTATCAATCATCCTGTCCTTAAATTCACGCTCACGTTCTTTGATCGTATCTCCTTCGTAAGGCTTAACGAATGATTTTTCATGTGCATAATAAAAATCTGAGATTGGATGAATCACACATAAGGATGATATATCAACATAGCCAAGATTAAGACTGACAGACTTATATGAATCAGATCTGTTAGAAACAGTTTCAACTGTTTTTCTCTCTACGGTTGTTTTTTTGATTTTATCTGGTTTATCCTTTTTACCAGCCTTTTTGAAATAATCATCATAATCGTTTATTCCAGCTGCAATTACAGTAACAATAGAAAATGCAAACATTGCAATCAAAACAAAAATTTTCTTAGCAAATTTACTTTTTTTCATTTTATTTTTATCATTCCTCTTTATTAATTACTCCCCCAAGTGGTCAAAATGTTGCATAATTTGACAAAAGACAGAGAAATAAATTTTATATACTCTATATTATAGTATATAGGTTATGGAAATTATGTCAATTTTTATCTTCTTAGATAGATTATTTAATTATTAGCTCAGTACAACCGCTATAATCGCAATTAAATGAAACAATCTCCCAGCCGGGTTGAAAAAAAGCGTAGATTCTCAATAACGAGATAAAAGCTTGATGGGTTATAATTGCAACCACTGGCTGTTCAATTTCTCGACATAATTCTTTTGTTTCCAGAACAAATTCATGTATTCGAAGCATAACTTCAACATAACTTTCTCCTTTAAAAAGAAATGGAACAAATCTAGGAACCCAGGGTATACATTGTAAAACAAAAGAAATTGAATAAAATAAGCTTTTTTCAATATACTTTGATTTGAAAAAGGAATTTTCAAGAATTGGAATTTTTAAAGGCATTACCTCTTTTACAGACTTGAATTCAATTGGTTTGATACCAATCCTTTTTCCAATAATTTCAGCCGTCTGGAAACAGCGTTTAAGCGGACTACAAATAAAAAAATTAATTTTTATTTTTGAAAGCTTTTCAAAAATTTTCTTTTCACTTCCTCTTTTTACACCAGGATCATGAACTTGAGTAGAATCATACAGGGAAATCCTGTTACTGAAATTTATTTCATTCGGAATTGGATGTCTAAAAAAAAGTAACCTGATCAAAATTTCAAAAGCAGCGGCATAAATGCCGGCAGTGATATCAAATTATTTTCAGACAATATTGAATTCCCTCTTCTACCGGTGGTTGATGATTTCAGATTGATTCTTATATTATACGGTTTAATATTTGACTTTACACCAAGAACAATATCCAGAACATCGCTATTTTCTTCTACATAAGAATAATTTGCATTTTTTCCAAATGTAACTGGAGAAAAAATCTTCATTCCACCTGTTTCACAAGTAATGCCCATTACAGGATATCCATTATGGTTATAAAAAAGAAAATCATTATCCGGATCATTCCCAAATCCACACACTTTATCTGTAAAATAAAGCCTGACAACGTCTCCTTCCGCCAAATTATCACCTTTAGAAATATTTCTTAAAATCTGGAGTTTCTTTAACATAAACGGAGTATTTATCTTAAAAAATATATCATCAACAGTCCCATCACGTTTATCAGGACCAAAAGAATAAAGAAATCCTTTTCCAATATCAAGATATATCAGATTGTTCCATGAATCCCTTGGAACACCTTTTATAAATTTTGGAACTAATTGCGTGATAATTGATGGATATTTATTCTTATTTTGAAAATATTTATCAATAGATTTTCCAATTTCTTCAAGCTGACCTCGAGTATTCATAATTCCATAATATGTCATTCGATAACTTACATAACTGTACCCAGTATATAAGATTACTGAAATAACTAATATAATAAGTATGATCGTTACAGATCTGGCATAATCATTCATAATTCACTGGTTTTTTTGATATCGTTTAGATGCCTTAAGGGCAGACTCGAAGGTCTGCCCTTTCAGATTTTTTTAATTCATATTCTATTTATTAATCTTAAGATTCGAGCCTGAAGCCTGACACGGTTTTTCATCTGCTGACATATCTGTAATACTGTCAACACTTGTAGCACCTGCTGCAGGAAGCACATTCATATAAGTAATACCTGGTAACATTATCGGAGAATCCCCTAATACAATAATAGCTTTTCTGAGGTCAACATCGTCTAGTTTAAGATATGCATCAGTACCTAATGTAGGATCTCCAACATTTCTTGTTCCATCATAATAGTCCACACCTGATTCATAACTCATCACATTACCATTATTATCATAAAATTGCCAATGTCCCGGTGTATATGTTGCTGCATTCAATGGTCTTGTAAAAGTAATAACAATCTCATCACTGAGACCTACAAAACCCGGATTTGCTTCACCAGAATCTACAAACTGAATTGACAGCGGCATAAGTGGCGGAAGGTATGAAATTGAAATGTCGTCCGTGGTTCCTTCTTTTCCGTCTGCACCAACTGAATATATCATTCCAAGATCTGCATCCAATTTGAATTTATTTCCCCATGGATCATCTGGAATTTTTGCCATCTGACTAGGAACAAGTTCATCAATCCTTGCAGCTGGTTTTGGTTTAGTGTTGTTAAAAAGCATCAGCGCCTTGATAAGTGTTGCGGCACTTTCCTTGGCCTTTGCAACCTTTGCATCATTTGTCATTGCTGTAAACTGTGGAAGTGCTACTGCTACCAGAATACCAAGAATAGCAACAACGATCATAAGTTCGATCAAAGAGAAACCTCTTTTACTAAAATACATATTACTTTCCCCCTTTTAATTTACACACACATTTTTTTGCCTGTGATCTTTTGTTCCCTTTCTCTAATGAAAATTGCGTGCCAATTCTAAAACTGCTTTAAACACAACCTTTTTATATATTGTCGGTTCATTTCAACCGGTTCATTTCAGCCAACATGGTTGAACTACTCCAATGTGGTTTATTTCAGCCAACCAAAATTCTTATGTGTATATGATATTTATCTAACAGGGCCAGGGCACATTTCATTCAGCTCGATCATCGAGCTAAACAAAAGTCCTTCTGGCCCTAGCTGGTATTAACTTTTTTCTTACTTTTTCTGCGTTCTCTGCACGATTCATTCTTCTCTTTATTATTCAACATGTGTTATCATAACGCATATTTAAAAACGAGGTTACTAAATGAGAATTATAATAAAGCAATCTATTTTACTACTACTGATATGGTGTTGCACTTGGGTGTTATTTGCGCAGAAACCAGCTCTTATATCGCCATATGACATTACATCTGACGGAAATATAAAAAAAGCAGATCCTACCCAGATTATCAAAAAATTCTTTCCTACAGGTGAAAAGCTCCTGATCAACGGAAAATATCGGGAGGCTCTGGGAAAGTTTCTTGGTGCAATTGAAAATAATGAGCCACAGGTTCCAGTATATTTTAATCTAGCCTGCACATTTGCGATGTCTGGAAAATATAAGAAAGCTATTGCCTTCTTCCAGAAAGCAGAGGCTAAAATGGATACTATAAAAAAGCCTTTTGCATATTTCAACATTGCAAGCTGTCTCTTGATGATCTTTGTACAGAATCCTGATGAAAACATAAAATCATTAAAAAAAGCTGAAAGTTTTTATAAAAAAGCTGCTTTTAATCTTCCCTATTTTTCTACACCCGGACAGTTAACAAAACTTGTTTTTACCTGGATGGATCTATTCGATAATAATTCGCTTTCCAATTACATCCTCGCATTCAAGAAAACTACGATTTTTCCGGATTCTTACACTGCTATTAAAGAAAAAGATATAAAAGAAATAGGAAATAAAATAGACATCCAAATACATAAAGACAGCATTCCCCTTCTTTTTTATTATGACAGTCCTGTAATGAAATTTTTTATAGCAAATTCCTTTCTTGGAAGAAAACTATACAATAAAGCCGATGTTTTTATTCAGGATGCTTTGAAAAGTTCTGAAAACTATTTTGATCATCCATTTTATTTGAAAATTAAAGGATTGCTGTTACTGACTATTGCAGATAGTCAGTTTAATTCTGGAAATTATGACCAGGCTCTGGGAAACAACCAGAAAGCGTCAATAATACTAACTGATGATATACGTACTTCAAAACTTCACCTGAAAATTTATCTCAAAAAAAGAAATTATGCAAAAGTAATCGAATATGCAAAAAAAATAATATTGAAAGATCCTGGAAATACACAAGCCAGAAAATTAACAAAACTGGTATTGGAAATGCCAGAAATAAAAAAAGGTGTTTGTTTCCTCAATAATTATGGAATCAGTTATAAATTTCCAGAAAATTGGATTCCATTTAATACAGATACAAATTATAATTTTTTTGCAGATATTTTAAAAAAACCATCTCTTTCAAAATTAAAAATTGGCTTTTCGCGTAGCCTCAATCCCGAATCTCCTAACGTTTATATTGAAGTTGGTGAAAACGAGCTTTATACACCTGATGAAAAAGCTAATAAGGAATATACAAAAGAAGAAATTTATAAAGATTTCCAGATAATGCTTGATAATGAATTTGAAGATATGATCAAAATGGACCCTTCATTCCAAGTCATAGTCGCGGCCAAAACAAGAAAAATAGGTTCTATAGATTTTATTGAATACATCACTTTGACAGAAAAATCTTATATGACATTTTTCTATTTTATACCAACAAAAAAAACTGTGGTATCTTTAACCGCAAAAATGACCCGAAAGGATTCAATGGACCTGAAATTTGTACTTGAAAAATCATTACAAGACTTTATAAAAAAATAGTAAGTCAATACCTGCACTATTCCGATAATCAATTTAGTTCTAACATAATTGTTTGGGGGATAAAATGACACGGTATTATTTTTTTATGATTTTTACAGCTTTAATTTTAAATCTTGGAATGACAGGTTGCGCGACTCCACCAGGTACGGATGAAAATATCAAAAAGTTCAACATAGATATTTCTATTCCTACAGACAAGGCTCCCAATTCAAAAATACCAGTAACCGTGAAAATTACTAATAAACAGGGCAATATTGTTGATATTCTTGGAAAACTCTTCATCTCTTCAAACAAAGGTGGTCAATTTACACCCTTTGAAGTCAATGATGACCAGTTGATCTGTTATTACACTTTACCAGAAAAAGATCTTTATTCGCTTTCATCAGACGTTTTCGATAACGACTCAGTGGGTAACATGATTACCGTCACCTTTGCTGGAGAATATGCACAGCTAATACTATAAGATTTTTCTTCTTTTTTATTCTTTCCCGGCACAGCATTTTTTAAATTTTTTACCACTTCCACACGGACATTTTGAGTTAAGTCCGACTTTCGAATCTTTTCTAACATATGGCTGAGTTTTCACTGCTTGGCCACCGTCAAAATACCAACGATCATCATACTTTTTGAATTCAGCCTTCTCATGGTGCTTCTGATAAATTCCATCTGAAAAATAATGTGCAACAAATTCAATATTGCAAATTCCAGTTTCAGGTTTCTCTTCAGTAGAGATTATCTGTAGTTGTTTCCACTGTGACTCTTCAGCCCATCGTTTATTTGTTTCGACATCAAACAGCTTTTTCTGGGGTTCAGAAGTAGTCTCAAGTATATAATCCATATTTATTACTGCATAAGCTGAATATCTTGATCTTAAAAGTTCTTCAGCATTAGCAGGCAATTTTTTTCCACTAATGAATGGTTCACAACATTCTGAATAAAGTTTTCCAGTTCCGCAATAGCACTTTTCCATAATTATTCTCCATAAATTTTAAATTTTTATTAGATTATCACACAATGGTATGAAGGCACAAAGAAAAAAAGAACTCGCGCAGAGAACGCTGCGAACGCAGAGAAAAGAGAATAAAATTACCAATGCGCAGGCAATTTATCCACATCATTTAAAGCAGAAACGATGTCATCCCGCATATCAATTGCAGCCTGTCGAGCTGCTTTATGGAATTCTTCAGGAGTAAATTCCTTGTTATATTTATCTTTCAAATATGCAAATATTATTCCGCGGGAAGAATTCACTATTGCTCCATATCCATCGGTATTAAAACATGGACAGACATCTTTTGCACTCCCACCCTGAGCTCCATATCCGGGAACAAGAAAAATGCTCTTTGGCATCAATTTTCTAAGTTTTTCAGCTGTTTCAGGATATGTTGCTCCAACAACTGCACCAACTGATGAATAATTTCTTTCACCAATTACCGAATTTGAGAGTTCATCGACAAGACTTGCAACTACTTCAAAAACCGGTCTTTTATCTTCAAGTAGAAGATCCTGGAGTTCTCCCGATGAGGGATTAGATGTCTTCACAAGAATAAAAATACCGTTTCCCTCTTCTTGACATTCTGTAATAAATGGCTTTAGACCATCACTTCCAAGATAAGGATTTACCGTTAAATAATCCATGTCAAATACAGGCATATGACACCCGTCCATCATTGAAACTCTACCAATATGCCCTTTTGCGTAGGCCGTTGCAGTAGAACCAATATCATTCCTTTTGCCATCTTCAATAACAATCAGACCTTTCGATTTAGCATATTTAATAGTTTCTTCAAAGGCTTTTACACCAAGGTGTCCATACATCTCATAAAAAGCCATTTGAGGTTTAACCGCAGGTACTATGTCATGTATCTGGTCAATTATCATTGAATTAAATTCAAAAAGAAGTTCCCCTATTGCATTAAAGGGATCATCAGAATCAATTCGACCTGATTTTAAAAATTTCGGGATTTTATCAATAGTAGGATCAAGTCCTACAATACAGGGGTTTTTTTTCTTATCGATTTCATTTAATAACCTGTCAGCAGCATTTTTCATTATAAATTTCTCCCTTAAATATAAACCAAATCAAATTAAAAAAATTTTACCACGAAGGACACGAAGAATACGAAGAAAAAATATGGTAATGACAGAAAAAATAATATCAAATATCTATATAGATTGGGTCAGAAGGTCTTGAATTTTCTTTGAAATTCAATGTACCCTGACGTGTTAAGACGACGCATACTTGACATTCAATTGCCTCGAACGGAACAGGTGTCCTTGCCCTCCATACCAGTATATAGATTTAGTGGAATAGGCATATCTGGCGCAGGGGTCAAAGCACTGTGAATTTTTTTGACAGACGTCAAAGAAAATTAAAGTCCAAGGACCCCAACTAGATGCGAATTTGGTATTATTATTTGTCATTCCACAATTTTTCTCTGTGTCCTCTGTGGTGAGTCTTATTTTTTAGCCCTGGTTAGAAAATCAGCAACTTTCCCTATATCATCAGCAGCAGAAATCAGAAAAAGTTCATCCCCTTCGTTAATAATATGCTTTCCACGGGGAATTAAAAGTTCATCTGTAGATTTATTGTACATCGAAATAAATATACATTTCGGGGGAAAATTCGGATCTTTTCCAATAACTTCTATTTTCTTACCTGCAATATATGCTTTTTGAGGTACAACTACTGAATAAATATCTGCTTTTCCACCAGCAATTGTCATTATTTTTTTTACCTTCGGCTTTTCAATCTGTACTATCATCTGATTGATAACCAGATCGGCGAGATTGATCATCGACGTAACCCCAGCCAATTTATAGGCTTTCTCATATGCTGAATTCCTTACCCGAACGATGATTTCGGGGACTCCGAAGCTCCTGGCCAGAATTGAAGACGCTAGATTATCAGTATCATTTCCAGTAGCAGCAACAAAAACATCAGCTTTTTTTATCTCTGCTTCTTCCAGTGTATCCGTATTAGACGTATTACCATGAATTGTTATTGCACCTGTATCTGCATACAATGAATCACAAAGTTCCTTATCCTTATCAATCACAATTACATCATGTTTATTGCAAACTAATTTCCTGGCAAGAGTCCCTCCTACCATGCCACCTCCGGCAATAACTATATACATACGATTTTTACCTCCATGCTTTTCTTGAAAACAACAGAAATACTGGTATAATTTCAAGTCTTCCAGCCAGCATTCCAAATATATAAGTACATTTTGTTACAACACCAAGTTCTATTATATCTTTTGCTGAAATAAAACATGGACCTATGTTTCCCAAAGCTGAAAACATTCCTGAAAATGCTTTGAAACAATCCAGATCGGAAAAAAATGCTGTTATTCCTCCGCCAATTCCAAGTAATGCTATCCATGTAAAAAAAAGAGCAGCAATCCTGTGGCTTTCATCACTAGAAACAATTTTTCCATCTATAACAATAGGAGTAGCTGTTCTACTTGAAACCCTTAGTTTATAAAGTTCGCGTTTCATGAGCTTCCATAAAACAGATATTCGAAGAACTTTTATTCCACCACTGGTAGAGCCTACACATCCCCCAATTACCATCATCATCAGAAATAATTGCTTTGAAAAAGCAGGAAAAAAATCTGATGCAATATCCCGTGTTTTAAAACCAGCAGTTGTTATGATTGCTATGACTTGAAAAACAGTATACCTGAATATTCGTTCCAGTTCAGAAAATTGGAAATTTCCAGCCAGCAGTTGATTAAAAATACCATTTCTGTAAAGATGATCCAACATTATCAGACTTATGAAACCTGAAAGTAATAACCACCATGTCCTTATCTCAATATTATCCCACAAAGCCTTGACATCAAGATTCAAAAGTCTGAACAGGACAAGGAAATTCATTCCTCCAAGGAGCATGATAACCGCAATGGTATATTCAATCATGATATAATTTGGATGACCGGACAATCTATAATGAGCAATACTTGAATCATAGGTTGAAAATCCGCCAGTTGCAGTAGCTGTCAGCGAGTGGCATACAGAATCAAAACCTCCCATTCCCTCTAAAAACAAAATTGCAATTGCCACAATCGTCAAACCAGCATAAATTGACCACAGTATTTTTAATGTATGAGCAATCCCAGGAACAATTCTGCTTGAATCAATCTTGTGACTTTCTGCAGAAGCAATAAAATGTGTCCCGCTTCCGCGTGTTCTTATCAATAGAAAAAACGATAGAATTCCTATACCGCCGACCCATTGCATCAAGGCTCGCCAAAATATAATGCTCCGCGGCATGTACTCAATAT
>DAOVTB010000164.1 GCA_030633305.1 Candidatus Muiribacteriota bacterium | reverse complement strand
TTATCGGGATTAACTCAGGTTTTAATTAACTTTTATATATCTTATTGATATTATGCAATTAAAATGATGTAATGTCAAAAGAGTTTATTTAAATCAAAAAGATTATATTATGGAATTTATCAAGAAAAATTTATTGACTATTTGCGTTCTGATCCTAGTGTCTGCGGCATATTTTTTTGTATTTTTTAAAGTACCGAAAACCGTATTCTGGTCACCTGATGGTGGTGGAAAATATATATATATGTATTGTATGGGAAATACGCCAGAATATGAGTTATTTTATTTAGGGAAGAAAAATGATCCAGATTTTTTATTTTATCCTAATAAACTGGATATTACTCACAAGTTATATCCTGTTAGTATTCAATTACCACAGCAATTATCTGGAGGAAAAGTACAATTTCATTGGTCTATATGGATTCCAATAATTTCAAAATTTATTTCGGAAAGTTTTGGCGAAGAAAGTATATTTCTTATTCCTCTGCTTTCTGGGTTCTTTCTGATTATTGTGATTTCATTGATTGTTAAAAGTATTTTTCAGCCTGCGGTACCATATGCTATTGCAGCAATTGGAATGGGAACACCAGTATTTTTTTATAGCCTTAATTATTGGGAACATATTCCTGCTCTATGCTTTTCTTTTCTGGTGGTTTATCTTTTTTCTATTCGAGATAAAGGAATAATATTATATACGGTTGCAATTATTTTACTTGTAATTTCCACTATGCTTCGTATAGAGCTTTTTTTTCTTTCGGTGTCAATTTTATTTAGTAAAATTGTGGTTTTGATGAAATACAACGAAAAAAAAATAACTAATAAAAACTATTTTGTTGTTGGTTTATGTTTATTATTGGTTATTATTACCATTTCTGGAGTTTTTTTAGCATTTAAATCTAGTAGTCTAACATCTGAAAAAAGTGTTAGTTTCATTAATAATATTTTAAGTATTCCAGGATGGCGTTTTATTTTTAAAAGTTTTCCTGAAACAATAAAGATGTTATGGGTGAATTCAAATATAAATTCTATGCTTGGCCCAATTGTGCCACGATGGATGACTTGGATTGGTTTAATAGGTGTGATATTGTGTTTTATTTCAATCGTTTTCCGACAAGTATATAGACGGTGGATTATTATGATTGGAGGAATATTGATTGTAGCCGTATCTTTGTATGTATTGTATATGAAGAATCCTTTTGAAAGTATACATAGTATTTTCTTGATTTCTCCATGGTTAGTATTTGCTCCATTAATAACTGAAAAATATAAAAATGAGGAATATTCGAAAGTAAAATTTCTTTGGAATACCAGTTTTATTTATCTTATTCTTGGATCAATGGCAGTTGTTATTAATGCCCTTTCTCATCCTTATACTCGTGGAACTGGTGGTTTGGAATGGGGGCCAAGATATATCTTGGCAATTTTTCCACTGTTAGGAATTTGTGCTGCAATCGGAATTTGCAGATATACTAGAGAAAATAATGGAAGATTGAGAAATATTATCTTGACACTCTTTATAGTGTCATCAGTTTTGGGTGCTGCTTTTCAGATAAGAGGGCTGAAGCAGATGATAACTAAATTGAAAGTTTATAATTCATGGCAGAAAAGAATTTTAAATACTAGAAAACCTGTTGTTACAAATGAATATTTATTATCCACTGTTCTTGCACATACTTTTATTAAACAGGAGTTTTATACTCTTGATTCTGTAACAAAACTTTATGTATGGTTAAAAAAAATGGATGGTAAGATAAAAACTTTTCAGTATATAAGTAAAAGACCATTGTCTAAAGATTTTATAGCTAAATCGCCGATCAAAATAATTCCACTTAAAATTGATTGTATTAGTGGGATGTATTTTATAGATTTTGATATTCTGTTATAATTATTTAATATTGGTGTTAAACCGGAGGACTAAATGTTAAAAAAAATAAATCCTGTTGAAACTGCGTCGTGGATGGCCTTAAAAGAACATTATAAAGAAATGTCTTGTAAAGATATGAAAGAGATGTTTTTACAAGATCCTGATAGATTTGAAAAATTTTCAATCAGATTTGAAGATATTCTATTGGATTATTCCAAAAATGTAATAACAGATGAAACTTTAACTCAGCTTTTTTCACTTATCGAAGAAATAGATTTGTCAGATGCGATAAAAAAATTTTTTAATGGATCTAGGATCAATAAAACTGAAAATCGAGCTGTTTTGCATACTGCATTACGTAATCGTTCTGGAAAACCAGTCGTGTTTGAAGGTCGTGATGTAATGGAAGATGTTAACAAAGTACTCGAACAGATCAAGACTTTTTCTAATGCTCTCAGGAATGGAGAGTTAAAAGGATATACAGATAAACCTCTTACAGATATTGTAAATATTGGAATAGGCGGTTCTGATCTAGGTCCGGTAATGGTGACAGAAGCATTAAAATCTTATGGAAAGAAAGATTTGAATGTTCATTTTGTATCAAATGTAGATGGAACCCATATTGCTGAAGTATTAAAAAAAGTTGATCCTGAAACAACACTTTTCATGATTGCCTCAAAGACTTTTACAACACAGGAAACTATGACTAATGCAAATACCGCTAGAGAATGGTTTCTAAATGCTTCTAAAAAAGAAGAATATATTTGTAAACATTTTGTTGCAATCAGTACCAACGGAGAAGCAGTAAAAAAATTCGGAATTTCTCCAGATAATATGTTTGTATTCTGGGACTGGGTTGGTGGAAGATATTCCCTTTGGTCTGCAATTGGACTGTCCATCGCTTGCTATATTGGTTATGATAATTTTATAGAACTTCTTTCTGGTGCTCATTCAATGGATGTACATTTTCAAACTGCGCAATTAAAGGATAATATTCCTGTAATATTGGCGTTACTTGGAGTATGGTATAACAATTTTTTCAATGCAGATAGTCATGCAATTCTTCCTTATGATCAATATATGCATCGATTTTCTGCATATTTTCAGCAGGGAGATATGGAAAGTAATGGTAAATCGGTTGATAGAAATGGTGAACAGGTCACGTATCAGACTGGACCTGTTATCTGGGGTGAACCTGGAACGAATGGACAACATGCCTTTTATCAGCTGATACATCAGGGAACAAAATTGATTCCATGTGATTTTCTTGCGCCTGCAATAAGCCATAATCCTGTTGGAGAACATCATAAAATTCTTCTTTCCAATTTTTTTGCTCAACCTGAAGCATTGATGAACGGAAAAACTGAATCTGAAGTTCTTGATGAATTGGGGGATTCTGGTAAAAGTCAGGAAGAAATTCACGAATTGCTTCCTTTCAAAGTTTTTAAAGGAAATAAGCCGACAAATTCCATCCTTTTTAAAAAATTGACTCCAAAAGTCCTGGGACAGTTGATTGCAATGTATGAACATAAAATTTTCGTTCAGGGAATTATATGGAATATATATAGTTTTGATCAATGGGGAGTAGAACTTGGTAAACAGCTTGCAAAGAAAGTCCTGAGTGATCTTAATGGTGATGATGTTATTACAAACCATGATTCATCAACCAACGGGTTGATTAATGAATACAAGGCAATGAGAAAAGAATAGTTCACACTAAGAAAAAAAGAATAAGCCACAGATAAACACGGATAACACAGATAGAAAAGAAATAAAATAATGTAGGGATAGTCTGTTGCGGCTGCCCAAAAGGCTGTTTAAAAAAAATCTGTGTTTTATCTGTGTTTATCTGTGGCAAAAAGTTTAAAGGATAACTTAATAGTGGAAAATTGCTGGGAATTCTGGATTGATCGTGGTGGTACGTTTACTGATTGTATTGGTTTATCCCCGGAAAAAAAGTTATTTACCTGCAAAATTTTTTCAGATGATCTTGCACCAATAACTGGAATACGTCGTATTCTGAACCTGAAAGAAAACCAGAAAATTCCTGAATGCCTTGTTAAAATGGGGACAACGGTTGCTACAAACGCACTTCTCGAGAGAAAAGGTGCTGAACATGCTCTTATTATTAACAAAGGTTTTTCAGATATTTTTGAAATTGGCGATCAGAGAAGAAGTGATATATTTGATTTAAAAATCACTAAACCGAAACTCCTTTATTCCAAAGTAATTGAACTTGATATCAGAATTTCTGCCGATGGTACAGAAACAAAAAAACCAGATCCCACTGAGATAAATAGAATATTACAGGATATTAGAAAAGATGGTATTGAAAACCTTGCATTGGTTTTTCTTCATTCATTCTCATTTCCTGAACATGAACAA
Organism: Candidatus Muiribacteriota bacterium; assembly: GCA_030633305.1. Lineage (GTDB taxonomy): Bacteria > Muiribacteriota > DAOVTB01 > DAOVTB01 > DAOVTB01 > DAOVTB01. The sequence goes on along the minus strand of DAOVTB010000164.1, from coordinate 6,366 downwards.
TTGATAAAAAAACTGGCTTTAAAAGCAGGTTTCAAGCATGTTTCCTGTTCTCATGAAATATGTCCAGAAATAGGTTTTCTGGGACGTGGAGATACGACTCTGGTTGACGCATATTTAACACCGCTATTGAAAAAATATATCTCTGAACTTGAATCAGAACTACCGGATTCCAGAATAATGATGATGCAATCTTCCGGGGGGTTGATTAGATCAAGTTTATTTTCAGGTCATAATTCCATTCTTTCGGGTCCAGCCGCAGGTGTAGTTGGTTGTGCAAAAATTGGACTTAAGGCAGGCTATTCAAATTTGATCAGTTTTGACATGGGAGGGACATCTACGGATGTTTCCAGGTATTCTGAGGGTTATGAATTAAAATATGAAGCAAAAGTAAGTGGTGTTCGGATTAAGTCTCCGATGATAGCGATCAACACTATTGCTTCAGGTGGTGGCTCAATATGTGATATTCGAAACGGCCAGATGAATGTAGGACCAGAGAGTGCAGGTGCAAGTCCTGGTCCTGTCTGTTATGGAAGAAAGGATTCTGAAGGGAAGTATATTGCACAAAAATTAACTATTACAGATATCAATCTGTATCTGGGTCGTATTCTGGACCTTAATTTTCCATTTCCATTGAATCATGTTGGAGTAGAAGAAAAAATTCATAATTTATGTTCTCTGCTTGATCCAAAATACGGAAAAATAACACCTGAATATGTTGCTGAAGGATTCCTTGAAATTGTTAATCAGCAGATGTCACAGGCAATTAGAGAGATATCTGTACTTCAAGGCCATGATATCAGACAGTTTACTCTTGTTTGTGCTGGTGGTGCAGGAGGACAGCATGTCTGTGCAATTGCAAATTTATTGGGAATCAATAAGATAATAATACACCGTTTTGCTGGTTTACTTTCGGCATTTGGTATGGGACTGGCTGATGTTAGACATGAATATTCTATACCTGTCCCAAAGAATGAATGGGGAAATTTAAGTTCCGATTTTTTTAATTCCAGTTTTCACAAATTGAGAAAAATTACAGAAGAGAAATTATCTGATCAGGGAATTGAACCAGATAGGATTGAATTTGTTAAAAAACTGGATATCAGATATAGGGGCACCGAAAAGCCAATTACTGTAATTGTTTCCCAGGAAGATGAATTTAAACGAAATTTTGAAATATTACACAGAAGGATGTTTGGATATATAAGATCCAGGTTGGAAATAGAGGTAATCCAATTCCGGCTTGAAGCAGTTGTAAAGAATGATATTAATTTTGATAATGAATTATTTATAAATACTCTAAAAAATAAAGAGTTTAAACCAATTTGTAATACAATGGCAATTTTTAATGGAAAAAAACTGAAAACTCCTGTTTTTAAACGTGAGGATATAGGTCAATATAATCGAATTACTGGTCCTGCGATTATTCTGGATGATTTTACAACTATTGTTATAGAACCCGGATTTTCAACTGAAATTGTTTGTGGAAATCTTATTATTACAAGAGATGATAAAAAAGCAGATTTCCGTGGTTTTTCTTCTGATCTAGACCCGGTATCGCTGGAAGTATTCAATAATATTTTTATGTCTATTTCTGAACAGATGGGAAATGTTTTGAAGCGGACTGCAATATCAACGAATATTAAGGAGAGGTGTGATTTTTCGACAGCTTTATTTGACAGCAGTGGAAGGCTTATTGCTAATGCACCGCATATTCCTGTTCATCTTGGAGCAATGGGTGAAAGTGTCCGATCGATAATTATAAATAATAAAGATATCAAACCGGGGGATGTATTTATTACAAATGATCCTAATTCAGGTGGTACTCATCTTCCGGATATTACTGTAATAACACCAGTTTTTATAAATAGTGCTGAACCAGTTTTTTATACAGCATCAAGGGCTCATCATGCTGAAATCGGAGGGGTTACACCGGGGTCTATGCCTCCAGATTCCATGGAATTAAGGCATGAAGGAGTTATTCTTAATAATGTGAAACTCGTAAGCGGTGGAATATTCAATGACGATGTTTTTAATAGAAAATTCCTTGAAACTGACTATCCTTCCAGAAATTCAGCAGATAATAAAGCAGATCTAGAAGCACAGATTGCGTCCAATTGTGAAGGTGAACGATTGTTAAATGATACGGTTGGAAAATATGGAATCGATGTTGTTAATGCTTACACAAGGTATGTGAGGGAGAATGCTGAAGGGCAGGTTGTAGATTTGATAAAAAAGCTTATGGGTCAGAATTATTCATTTTCTGACTTCATGGATGATGGTTCTAGAATACAGGTTAATATTTGTATCGATAATTCATTGATGTTAGTTGATTTTAATGGAACGAGCAGTGAAAATGCTGGAAATATTAATGCTCCAATATCTGTTACAAAGTCAGCTGTTATCTATGTTATCCGCTCTCTCATAGATCATAAAATCCCATTAAATGATGGTTTTTTAACAAAAGTAAAAATAAATATACCAGAAGCGACTTTGCTGAATCCATCTCCGGGAAGAGCTGTTGCTGCAGGAAATGTGGAAACCTCTCAAAGAATAGTAGATGTATTACTTGGAGCTTTGGGAATTGCTGCAGCTAGTCAGGGAACAATGAATAATCTTACGTTTGGGGATGATTCATTTGGTTATTATGAGACGATCTGTGGCGGAGTTGGAGCATGTGAAGGATATAATGGTGAAAATGCTGTACATACTCATATGACTAACACTCGTATCACTGATATAGAAGTGCTTGAAAGTAATTATCCAGTTGAAGCGGTGGAGTTTTCAATCAGGAAAAATTCTGGTGGTTCTGGAAAATGGTCCGGTGGAAATGGAGTTGTGCGTCATCTCAGGTTCTTAAAACCAATGACCGTTTCCTTAATCTCTCAGCGGAGAAAATATGCACCATTTGGACTTGATGGAGGCGAAGAAGGCAAGAAAGGGCAAAATATCAGGATATTGGAAAATGGAAAAAGGATTGAATTACCTGGGAATATTTCTTATCAGGCTGAAACTGGAGAAGAGTTAATAATTAAGACACCAGGTGGTGGCGGATTTGGTCCTGCATCCCGAATGAGCGAATCTTGAATTTTTATGTGACACTTATCCAACCTTCATCTCATTCAGAATGCAGGAAGGATAATTAAAGAAAAAAATTAAGGAAGGAAAAAAAGTGGAATTTAAAAAAATTGAAAATAGTTATGTTCTAAGATTGGATCCTGGAGAAGAAATAATTGTCAGTATTAAGAAGTTTTGCGAACTTGAAAAAATTCATGTTGGAAGTATAAGTGCAATTGGAGCAGTAAACAAAGTTGAAATCGGTTATTTTGAAACAGCAAAAAAAGAATACCACTCAACAGTAAAAAAAGGAGACTTTGAAATTCTTAATCTATCCGGAAATATCGCTTCTATGGATGATGAGGTATATCTACATCTTCATATTTCAATTGCCGGTTCTGATTTATGCGCTTATGGAGGGCATTTGAATCATGCAATAGTAAGCGCTACCTGTGAGGTTTTTATTGATACTTTGAATGGAAAGCTTGATCGCAGCCATGATGAAAAAACGGGATTGAATCTACTCCATTTTTAGGTTAGTATTTCAATTAATATTGGTATATTTTATGATAAACTTTATATAAAAACAGGAATGTAATAAAAATGAAATTTAAATTGTCGATTTTACTATTAATTATTATTATCATTTGTAATCCTGCATGCTCTGAAGAAATTGGGAATATTTTTCCTGTTACTGGAAATCCTGTGATCCACTCTGTGCCTGAAATTATTGTAACAGGAACAACTTTGGTAAATCTCAAGGATAGAATTTCAACTGGAAAAGGAACATCTGCAAAAATAGTATTTAATGATGGATCAATTATTACAATGAAGGAAAATACCGAGATATCATTACATAGATCATTTATTAAGATTAAACGCGGGAATTCGATTTTTAAAATGCATAAACTAGGAAAGAAATTCAAAATTTATTCTCCATCGCTTGTTGTTGGAATTTATGGAACCGAATTTATTCTTGATGTATCAACTTCTGGGGATACAATGGTCTCTCTTCAAACGGGAAAAATCAAGGTTTCTGCAATTTATGGAAATAAAAAAAGCTGCTTTTTGAATCCTGGTCAATCTGTTATCGGAACAAAAAAGGGTCTTTTAGAAGTATACAAAACAAAACTGGTTTTAAATATTGGAACGAAGGATTCAAGTATTACTTCTGAACAATTTGAAGAAATTGAAACTGGAGATGAAGAACTGGAAAATATGGAAAGCACAGGGGACCTGTTTTTTTACGCTATGATTTTTAGAAATACTGAGACTAAAGACAGGATAGATTTATCCTGGTGCTTAAAAGTAAATGGTTATAACGAATTAAATGGAAAAAAACTTGAGTCTCTATCAGGTGAGAAAGTTGTTATTAATAAACTTGAGCCAGGATATTATGATCTTACATTGATCATAAGTGGTCTTGAACATACCTTTCCATTTGAACTGAATTCTGAAAATTCAGGTTCAACTTTAAAATTGTTTCTGCATCGCGATATTTATAAATTGTATATTGGAGATATGTTGATAAGAATTCAAACTGAAGAGATAGAGAAACATGTTAAAGTTTTTGCCACTAGTAATGGTCATAGAAATAGGATCTATTTTAAAGCAAATGATCCAAAAAATGAATTCACTGGTTTTCATGTTGATGTATATCAAGGATATAAGCTATATTTTTACTCGCTAGTTGAAGCTGAACAGCCATCGTTGATGGAATTTTATTATGATGGAAAAGTAGAAACAGGGAAAAAATATATCAAGCTTGTGCCGATCAAATATGCAGCAGACCATAAAATCAAATTCTAACCTGAATATAAAAAAACAAAGGTAATTACATGAATAGAGCAAAAAATCTTATAGGTGTATTTTTAATTGGCTTTGGATTAGTATCTCTTTGTGTCTTCCTGTACTTGTTTTATAAGAATTGGGATATAGGTTCATGGAAAAAAGTTGAGGGTGAAGTTATTGGAGCGGGAATAAGACGATTGCCAAATCAGTCTGATGCTGCAGAAAATGATTCAGTATACTATCCTTTTGTAAAATATACTTATGTTATTTACGGAAAAAAATATACTTCGTCCAGTTATGCTGTATTTCGTCCAGCGCTTGAAAAAGCAGAAGTAGTGGAATTACTTAAATCATATGAAAAAGGCTCTAAAATTATAGTTTTTTATAATCACGCCGAGCCTCATGAAGCTTATTTGAACCGAAGCTATAAAGGTATTGTTTTTGAAAGAATAATTATCGTGGTAATCCCTTTAGCTTTAGGTTTGTTTCTCTTTTTTAAAAAAATTGAATAAAATCATATTATTACTGTGCCAATAACAATATGACGATTAAGACTAAGAAAAAAGAAGCTATATTTAGAAATAATTTTATAAATGATATAAAAAGCGTCATACAATCTCAAACGATACCAAAACGACATTAAATCAAGTTTTACAAATTGATTTGAATATGAGATACTGTGCAGCTGTCAAGGATAACACCTAGCCAGCCAGCCGAAAAAACACAAAGCGGCAACGCAGAGTGTTCAGAAGGCATAAAGCTTACAGGAGCAGGGAGCCGAAAGGTAAACCCCAATCTGTACAAGGATTAAACCTTGAAGCAGGTGAAACTCCAGGAGATTATTCGAATTAACTTTTGAAAAATCAATTGGATGGATAACTGCAGGAAGGGAAGAACGTTGAAGAGCGTGGTTGCCAGGTACAGGGAGAAAGCTTCAGAAAGCTAAAGCTAAGAGAGTTGGTACTTATTTCAAGATGAAACACTCCTGAGATGAGGGGACGACTTTCCGGGAGGAACAAACCTCTGAAACCGCGGGGAAGCGCAAGTTTCCAGAAACGGCATGAGAGGATGGACCCAGAAATGGAAACCTATTCCCGGGTGGTAAAACTCTGAAAGTAAAAAGCCCACAAGTGCTGTATTCTGGGACATGGATACAGGGCAGGTAACGGATAAACCCGCAAGAGGGATGAACCCTGAAGCGTGGATCGTAGTCTGGAAAGGCAAACCAGATGGATTAACCGTAACGGAACCTGCTATATGAGTGCTAAAGGGTCAAGAAACTGCACAAGAGGGACAGGCGATCTGAAGTTTGAACTGTTTACAGTAAAGACCAAGGATGAACAGCCTGAAACGAGTGACGGAATACTTGAAGGCCGAGGAAAGCTTAAGAAAGGAAGACTTAATCATTCAATTGATTGGTCAGGGTCAGAACCCGAAAACTCTAAAGCCAGGTAGAATGGCAAAAGAGGAAACAGCAACCAGTAAGCTGCACAGGATCTGACAACGTAAAACTTTGAAAAG
>DAOVTB010000052.1 GCA_030633305.1 Candidatus Muiribacteriota bacterium | reverse complement strand
ATATCCTTGTTTTAAAAACTGGTGGACTCGGAGATTTAATCCTTTCGTATCCTACAATATCTTTGATCAGAAAAGCATGGCCAAATGCCCGGATAACATCTTTGATCATTCCTTACATGCTTCAACTTGCAAAATACAATAAGGATTTTGATGAAGTAATTGCTTATGATAAACAGAAAAAAAAGGATTTCAGATATATATTTGAAGTTGGAAAACAGCTGAAAAATAAGAAGTTTGATGCCTTTTTTTTACTTAATCGTTCGCCAAGAGTTGTGCTTCTGTCCTTGTTGAGTGGAATAAAAGATGTGATTGCCTATGGAACAAAAGCTATGAATCCATTTATTAATCACAGAGTTTTTGAAAAAGATCGACATAGTTATAAAGTTTTGTTACAAAATATAGATATAGCACGAGGATTGGGAATAGATGTTGATGAAGTCAGGTATGGAGACTATGAAGTTGAAGAGAGTATAAAAATTAGTGACTTCATTAATAATAATTCAAAAGGAAAAGAATTGATTTTAATAAATATTGGTGGTCGCTGGCCAAGTAAAAAGTTCAAGCCATCAAAATGGTCAAGCCTTATAGATGCACTTGTAATAAAGTATAGAAAACCTGTTTTTCTGATATGGGGTCCAGATGAACGGGATATTGTAGATGAAGTATATAGCAATGTAAAAGATAATGAAACAGTATTTATACTTCCGTCAACAAATATGGGAGAAGTTGCCTATTCTATTGGTCGTTCGATGTTGTTTATTACATGCGATACCGGTGCGATGCATATTGCTGACGCTATGAAAATACCCCAGATTGTGCTTATGGGACCGACTTCACCAGTTCGCTGGGGACCAATAAGCCCTCAAAGTAGAATTATTTATAAAAAAGTCTCCTGTGGACCATGTAACACAGAAATCTGTCATGAACATGATAATATCTGTATGGCTCAGATCAAACCTTCAGATATTCTTCTGGAGATAAACGAGATGAATTTAGACTGGTGAATCTTTTATTTTCTATAGCTTATCAGTGAGAAAAGCAGGTTTTGGTTTTAAAAAACGTATTCCGGAATTGATAGCTTCAAGGACAGCCTGCTGTCTTATTTCGTCACGCGAACCCTGAAAAACAAATTTATTAACACTATATTCTTCATCTTTTTTTGCACATGCAATCCATACTGTTCCAACTGGTTTATCTTCTGTACCGCCATCAGGACCAGCAATTCCAGAAACCGATATTGACATGTCACAATCACAATATGAAATTATTCCCAGTGCCATTTCTCGCACACATTCCAGGCTGACTGCTCCGCTTTGCTTCAGGATTTCGCTAGTGACTCCGAGAAGTTTTTCTTTGAAATGGTTACTGTATGTTACCGCTGAAAATTCGAATACTTTTGAAACACCCGGTACAGAACAAAAACTGGAGGCAAGCATTCCACCAGTGCAGCTTTCGGCGAAAGCGATTTTTAAATTATTTTTTTTTAGTAACTCAATTAGTTCTTCTATTTTATTTTTCAGCATAATTTTCCTCTGTGTCTTTGCGACTCTGCGCGATGTTTTATCTTTATTTTATTCAAAAATTTTATTGATCATCATTTTAAATACACGTTTGCCACTTCTTACAGTTGTTTCATCTGATGACGCTAACATTTCGCGAATTATCTCGATAATGCCGCTACCTTCAATGACTTTCTCAATCTTAAGCGCGACCTCTGGTTTATCTTTAGAATTTTTAAGAGTATTTTCATAGTTCTCAAAAATAAATTTCAACGATATCATGCTTGCAAAATGATAATATTCGGATAAATAATCTTTATCCAGAAGATATTGATTGATAAATTTGTTGAAATCTGGATTTGCTTTATATTGATAAAAAAGTGCATATCTTATTCTTTCATCATTGATCGAATAATAAGACAGAAGTTTGAGATATAGATGATCTTTTTTGAGCTTGAATAAAGATTCAATAGTATTTGATCTGATTCTAAGGTCATCCATTTCAAGAAATTTAAGGAGTATTTGTTCAGTTTTTGGATTTTCTGGAAAATTACTTATTATTCTTGTAATAGATGCTAGTGCAAAATTATCCTGACAATTTTCCAGATGATTTTCAATAAGATCCAGATCTTTTTCAAGAGTTATATTTTTGAGGTTGTTCATTGCACTTCTTCTTACTTCAGAGTTGCTTGATTCAAGTTCTCGAAGGTTTTCTAGAACTTCTTCTTCATGAATTGTCAGAATAGGTTTCTTGTTTATTTTATTTATTTTTAGTCCAATTTCTACTGACTGAGGAAGCATATCTCTTAGAATGCTTTTTTCCTGATCGATTTTTTTCACAGGTGCTTTGGTTTTGAATGGATTTGCTTTGATTTTTCCAGAAAGTTTTACAATCAGGTCAGAGGCCATAACGGCAACGTTTATGTTCTGGTCATTGACCATTTTTTTCAGTTCCAGATATGCTTCCTGAGTGCCAATTGAATAAAGAGCATAAGTTCCACTTTTTCGAGATTCCGGATCTGGACTTTTACAAAGAGCCAGAACTTTCTGAAAAACAACATCAGGCTCAAACTTCCATAGCATTTTTATGGCATTTGCTCGGATACGATTATTTTGTTCATATAAAAGAGGATAAACCCTTGCTTTTATTGAAGAAATATCCTGTTCTTCAAGTCCTTCAAGTGTGTTAGCTCGTACTCTTTCATCTGGAAATTCAAGATATTTTACAAGAAATTCACTTTCATTTTTTCCAATTTTCCCTATTGTTTTAACCAGGCCTGAAATTAGGATAGGATTTTGAGTTTTTTCCAGAATTTTTTTCAAAGTCGGCACCTGACTTTCGGTCCCGAAAAATGCAAGTTCTGAAATTGCTTTAATTTTATCTTGAACATCTATTAATTCATTACTTAATATTGCGATTCTTTCTTCGGAAAAATGTTCTGGAACTCCTTCTGTTTTTTGTGTAATAAAATCCAGAAGATCATCTTTATCTTTTTGTTCTTTCTTGGCGGATTCAAAAGATACGATAAGTTCATTGGCTTCTCGTGCAATTTCCTTATTAGGATCAGTAATGAGTTTTCTTACTGAGTTTACAATTATTGCATCATTGATTTTCCGACATGTATACAATGCGCTTTTTTTCTTCCATATATCTGGGCTGTCACAAAATCTAGTGACTATATCCTTCACTTTTTCCTTATTAAATTTCCATAGCGCTTTTGCTGCCGTTGCTGCGATTCTGTAATCACTATGTTCTAAAAAATTTTCAAATATTTTTAACAGTTTATTATCTTTGATGCCGGTTAAGCCCTCAATTGTATTTGCAATTACTCTTACATCAATGTGATTAAAAAAAGGTTTCAAACATGCTATTGCATCTGTTCTTCCAATAAAACCTATTGTTTTTACAAGAGTTGCGATTACAAATGGATCTTTCTCTTTTTTCAAGAGTTGGGCAAGTTTTGGTGTCCACCAGGTATCTGAAATATTATAGAGAATTTTTAATATTTCAATTTTCTCTTTTGAATCAGAAGAATTTAGAAGAGTTTCAGAAAATCTTCTTTTTGATTCTTCTGTCAGCGCTGTGCTTGTCTGGATTTCTTTTGGATTATGTATCATCATATTTTGAAATTCCAGACTCAGCTGAGTTGCTTTTTCTTTTATGTTTACTTTGGAACTTTCCAGTAAAGGCGCTAGAAGAGACTTTAATTCGGGAGCTTTTAAAAAACTTATGATTTCAAGCGATAATTCCTGATCTTCAACACTAGTTGAGGTCACAAGTTTTTTAAGCTCACTGGTGATCTTGAGTTTTTCAATATTCCAGAAAAGTACGGAATAAGTAACTTTATATAATCTGTTAGAGGTTTTGGTGAACAAGTTAAAATAAGAATCCTTGATATGGTCAATATTGGTCTTTGTTGTAAAAAACATTTTTTTTGCAATAAATTCTGTTTCATCGATTGCGCTGAACTTATCTGCTTTTGAACTGATTGATGATCCATAGAACTTATGCAGAATTTCAGAAAGAAGAGCAAGATTGGCAAAATCATTTTCGGTATTGAAATAATAATTCAGAATTCTGTCACATAGTTCGGGTGTCAAATTTATTGTAAGCAGGTGATTAAAAATTATCTTTAAATCTTTTTTTGATGCGAAAGCGATAGTGGCCTTGAATGAACCAGGTTCTTTTATAATCATTTCAATACTTTTATTAATATCTGAACTGACGGTATTTTTGGTTTTTTCTTCAAGTATTTTAAGTATTCGGCGTGCTGTAAAACGGACATTCATGTCGGGATCATTAAGAAGTTTTTTTGCAAATGGAATACCGGAATCAGGGCTGAAACTCAGGAGAAGTTCAAGTCCTTTTTTTCTTAAGTCCGGTTTCTTACTTTCTAAAAAACCAGCAATTGCTTCTATATCATCTCTGTTAGAATTGACAATTGAATCCATATTGACATTCTATTATTAATATTATCTTTTATCAAGATAAGATTACTTATAACAAAAATTCATTGAAGAACGGAATTCTCGAGATGGGATTATCCATTAAGTATAAAAAAAATATTGGTAGCATAAAAGATTTTAATGGTTATTGATGATGCGGAATGTATGAATAAGAAAAAAAATATTGTAGGGACAGGCCACTGTGCCTGTCCGAGACTAATACGAAGAATAATATAGATTATTATACAACGATGGCATAATTGTTGCTTTGACAAGGTTAGATAAACAGTGAAGGAGATTTTAAATGATAATTCCATGGATATATTTTTTAAAAGAAGATGATCAATTACTAGTAGAGAGCCTGACAAGAAGATATACAGTTGAAGGCCCAGGTACATTTGTATGTCCTCCATTACATTCAGCGTCTTCTAGAAAGGGTATAACACTTGGACCAACAGATTATCTTAGAATTAAGAATATTTTGACCGGAGAATTAAGAAACGAATGCGGACCAAAATTGTATTTTTTAAAAGCAGATGAGGAAATTCTTATGAGGCTGGTTGCTATACCATTAAAACATAATCAGAGTCTGAGAATAGTGGATAAAAAAACTGGTGTGATAAGAGTGGAAACGGGGGAAAGTTTAGTTTATCTAGAACCAACGGATGAGATAATTGACAGGATACAGGAAGGAATTAATATTGATGAGGATACAGCAGTTCTTTTAAGGGATACAAAGAATGGACATCTTGAACTGATTACTGATCATCAGGTTTTTTTTGCTGCTCCAAATCAGGAGATTCTGGATGTACGGAATAAAATCAGGCTTGAAGATCATGAAACAGTAGTTATAAAGGATCCTGCAGGAAATTATGTTTTCAAAAAAGGTACAGATCCTGACAGATCATTTTTTCTGGAACCTTATAGTGAACTTGTACAATTCAGGTGGTCTGCTGGAATCCATAAATCTGAGAGAAATCTGAATATTACACGATTTGATTCCAGACCTAAATTTATGTGGTATGAATTTGATGTTAGAACACGTGATAATGTTGAATTATCCATTGGAATTACTTTTTTCTGGCAGATTGATGATGTTGAAAAGATGGTAAAAACCACAGATGATACACCAGGAGACGTTTGTTCACATGCTAGAAGTATGATAATACAGGGAGTATCAAAGGTTACACTTGAAGAATTTCTGGAAAATTTTAATCCGATTGTTAACGTTGCAGTAATGAATGAAGCAGATGAATTTTATTCATCTCGTGGAGTTGATATACACGCAATTGAAGTGCGGTCAATTACTTGTAAAGACCCTGATACTCAGCATATTCTTCAGGAAATAATTCAGGAAACAACAAATAGATTGAATTTATTACAAAAACAGGAAAGTGAAAATGAGATAAAAATCAAGAAGATAAAAGGGGATATTGAAGTTGAAAATATGCGGGGAAGTTTACTGGAACTTAAAAGAGAACATTCCCAGCTGGAAGCTAAAACGGTTGGTGAAGCAGAGGCAGAAAAAGTTAAAACATTCCTTGATGGATTGGGTGAAGAAATTCCAATTGATGAAAGAATTGAAATATTCAATACATTGAGAAAAAAAGATATGTTAAGTACGCTTAGTGAAGGGAATGCACAAATATATTTTACTCCATCTGATGCAGATATCAGGATTGAAAATATCAAACGGAGAAAATAAATAGTTAACCCGCATATTGCATGAGCGAATCTTGAAATTTTCTGCATCAGTTCAAGCTTGCGACGTATAAAAATACGCCTCAGCTTGCCCAGACTGGAAAATTCCAACCTTCATCTCATGCAATATGCGGGTTGAGAAGGTTAAAAAGCAATAAAAAAATTTTAAAAACAATTGTAAACAAAAAGAAAGCGAAGTTTAAAAGTAAAAAATGATGAAATATCCAGGTTAGTTATTTTTTACTGTTAAAAAATCCAGTGCTCTGCTTTATATATTTACTGGATTTAAATTTGGAGCATCCGATGATTTTCCAGTTTTTTCCTTTCTGTTCAAGATAGATTCGAATGTTTGTATTTTTTGTTGGGTTTTTTATATCAAAGTTTATCTCGGCATGTGAATCATCTGATTTTTTTACTGGATGTCTTTTTAAAATAAATTCTTTCCATTCAGAATTTTCTTTAGCAAGAAATTTATCCCAGGCTATTGTGTCATCTTTAATCTTATTCTGCATCTTTATAGTTTCTATAATTCCGTTAAGTTTATCAAGATGTCCTTCTGTTATTGTTGCTTTAAATTTCTCAACATCTTTATTCAATATTGCATCTTTATATGCATCAACTGCTTTATCAGGATTGGGAAGAGAAAGGACTATTTTTTGTTCAACAGTTTTCTTTTCGACTGTTTTTTCAGATCCACAACAACCCTGAATAGAAAAAAACAACGCTAATGTAAAAACTGTTATTACGAGTAAACAAAGATTTTTTTTCATAAATAATTCTCCAGTAATGATTTTTTAGATTTCAGCTAATTATAAAACCGAATAATTAAAAAATCAAATAATATAGATACATAGACCAAAATAATTATTTTACAACAAAAGAATAACAATTGGTAGTCAATTACAAAAAGAAGTATAATCAGGACATGAAAAAAATAACATACAATAAACTTATAAGAGACAGGATTCCTGAGATAATTGAATCAGCTGGAAAAAAATTTAAGACTAGAATTTTGGATGAATCTGAATATAGAGTGGAATTAAGGAAAAAGCTTCAAGAAGAAGTTAATGAATTTCTTGATTCAGATGAATTAAGTGAAATTGCAGACATTTTGGAAGTGATAGAAAGTCTTGTACATGACTCTGGAAATAATATGGATGAAGTTTACGCTATAAAAGAAACCAAGAAGAAGAAAAGAGGAGGATTTGATAAAAAAATCTTCCTTGGATCAGTTATGGAAGATTAGTTTATTTAAAGGATTCTTTATTGCCAGTTATCAAAAATCCGAATCCTGCACCTATCAGTCCACCCATGATATGTCCATATTGAGAAACTCTATCATCGGCAAAAGAATTGATGAATTCTTTTGCAAGATACATTATGACTATTAAAAGCAGGGTTAATGGAATATCACCTGATTTGAAATTTGTAAATGAACTCAGCAGTATGAGCATGAATACAATTCCACTTGCTCCAAGAATAAGGTTTGAGAAAAAAATAGAATTCAGCAACCCGGTGATAAAAGCAGTGATAAGTATCATCTCTAATAAAACTGTTGATCCATATTTTTCTTCGAGCATTGGACCAATCAGGAGTATAAATGAAAAATTTCCAAAGAAATGTGCCCAGTTTGCATGTCCGAGAGCGTGGGAAATCAGCCTGAAATAAAAAAGAGGACTAGTAAGAGAAAACTGAGATTTTGCAGGTGCAGAAAAATAAGTCAACATGAAGTTTTTACCAGCTTCTTCTCCCATCATATAGCGGATGCCAAGAATTCCAACACAGATGAACGTATAAGTTAATATTACTGGTGAATTATATTTTAGTCTCATATTTAATCTCCTCAATTTCAATATTAATCATAAGATATTGTTTGGAAATAATCAAATATTAATTATTGTGGTTCATTTGTTTTAAGAAGATGAAAATCAAGTATTTTGAGTTGAGGTAGAAAGTGCCTTTTCAAAATCATTGTAAAAATCTCGTTCAAGTAGATGTCTACTGGTCCACCCATCACGGCTTACTGCGAACTTTAATGCTGAACGGGCTTGTTCTATTAAATCCATCTGTCCCTGTTTCGACCATTGCTGGTCTGGCGATAAAGGTGTTTTTTTTGGAATGCCGGGTATGTCTATGCCATAAACATGAAGATGCATCTGCAGTTCAAAGATTGCTTTATCAGCAAACGACATTCCTTCAGTGGCTGTTTCCCAGGCAATTTTTACAGAATCTGGGGCATTAACTGGTGGAAAAGATATTGTTCGCGCTGCGCCGACTTCAACTATTCCATCATTTCCGATGTCTACCATATTGCTTCTATCTGGCTGTGCCAATAAATTTTGAGCACCTTCAGCGCTGAGAACATTGACCTTGATATGTTCAGCTAAGCAAGTCGCTTTTTGTATAAGTTTAAGTTCATCACGAGTCATTTCTGATAAGACATTTTTTGCAGAACTGCCATTATCAATCTTTTGATGTGATCTGCCAAGTAAATCGGCAAAATCATTGATCTGTTGTGTTGAAAGACCTCTAAGCTTAAGAATGTTTAACGAATCCTGAGTCAAATCCAACGAAGCTGGTGCAACGTCAGTTGTTTCTAATTCAATACTTTGTTCTGAAAGTAGATCATTGAAACTTTTGACATTTGATGAAGTATCGCCATTTATTTCAGAACCCGCATGGAATGGAAGATGAGTGTTTCCTAACTGAGTTTCTGTGGCAAGTGGGGCATTCATTGCTGCATAAGAATTATTGTAAGTTTCTATCATGTTAATGCTCCTTTTGAATACTATTATCTATAGTATTTATCGGCATAAAATCAGGTTTATTTAGACCTGTTCAGAAGAAGTCTGTTCCTTTCCGGGAAACCTCCTTGATAACAAGGTTTAAATATCCCATCAAATATGTTATTATGAGGAAAATGAATTTTGGAGAAATCAGGATGGATAAGGATAGACTGGGCGACATTACCAGGTCTCTTGGGAAGACACATGAAGAATTTGAAGATTTAAGTAAACATTTGAAACTGGATGAATTAGAAAGTGAACGTTCAGAGCTGGAAGCTGAAACAGCGAAGAGCGAGTTCTGGTCTAAAAATAAAAAAGAAATTGAAAGAGTAAACAAAAAAATAAAATTTATAAAAAATAAAATAGCTGAATGGGAAGACCTCAGGGATAGATTTGAAGATATGGGTGCAACGATTGAACTTCTTCAGGAAGACGAAGATGAAGGTCTGTTTAAGGAATTATGTACTGGCTCAAAAAAAGTTGAAAGGCTTTTCAAAGATTATAAGATAAAAACATTATTAAGTGATGAATTTGATACGTTTAATGCATATATCAATATACATCCAGGTGCAGGAGGAACAGAATCCTGTGACTGGGCAAATATGCTTCTCAGGATGTATACCAGATGGTTTGAATTAAAAGGTTTCCCATACAAGACTATTGAATTGCTTCCAGGAGATGTAGCAGGGATAAAGAATGTGACATTATATATTCAAGGTGATTATACCTTCGGCCGTTTAAAAGGGGAAAGAGGTATTCATCGTCTAGTCAGGATTTCTCCATTTGACTCCAATAAAAGGCGTCATACTTCTTTTGCAAGTGTGGAAGTTTATCCGGAAATTGATGATGATATTGAAATAGATATTTCTGAAGGTGATCTCAGAATAGATACTTTTCGTGCAAGTGGTGCCGGAGGGCAACATGTAAATGTGACCGATTCAGCTGTAAGGATAACACATCTCCCTACAGGAACTGTTGTAAGTTGTCAGAACGAACGCAGTCAGCATCAAAACAAAGAAACTGCAATGAAGATTTTACGTTCTAAACTCTACGAACAGCTTCGTGCAGAAAAAGAAGCTGAATTTGAAAAGATCAAGGGTGAAAAAACTGAAATTGGCTGGGGTCATCAAATCCGTTCATATGTTTTTCATCCGTATAATATGATTAAAGATTTACGTACTGCTCATGAAACTGGAAATGTACAGTCTGTTATGGATGGGAATCTGGATGATTTTATAGAAGCTTATCTGACTTATTCACTATCAAAATAATTATGGAAGTTGCAATAATTGGTGGTGGAGCTGCAGGTTTCTTTTCGGCAATCGCTGTTAAAGAAAATTATCCAGATGCCAGGGTTGTAATTTTTGAAAAATCAAAAAATCTTTTGAGCAAAGTAAAGATTTCCGGCGGCGGACGCTGTAATTTAACAAATGCTTGCGAAACAATAAAAAAACTTGTTGAAGCTTATCCTCGAGGAGGAAAAACTTTAAAAAAAGTTTTCCGTATCTTTAACAACAAACATACTATTGAGTGGTTTGAATCCAGAGGTGTTCCATTGATTATTCAGGATGATAACTGTGTTTTCCCTGAATCTCAGAGTTCAAAAAGCATTGTTGAATGTTTTTTTGATCAAACAAAAAAATTAAATATCAGGATTGAGTTGAATATGGACCTGAAATCCATTAAAAGAGATGGTGAAAAGCTGGTATTGAATTTTAAAGATGATAAAAAAAAATCAAGAAGTTTTGATAAGGTAATTGTTGCAACCGGAGGGTCTCCTAAAAGAAAGGATCTGGAGTGTTATGAAAAACTGGGTCATAAGATTGAAGATCCCGTACCTTCTTTGTTTACATTCAATATGCCGACTGAATCTATTACTGAAATGATGGGAATTGTTGTTGAAAAAACTTTTGTAAAAATAATCGGAACAAAGTTTAAATCAGAAGGGGCATTGCTTGTAACGCATTGGGGAATGAGCGGACCGGTTATATTGCAACTATCTTCCTTTGGTGCAGTATTATTGAAAGAAAAAAAATATGATTTTAGTATTCAGGTTAATTGGGTTAATGTACAAAATCATGATGCTGTATCTGACACTTTGAATCGTATTGTAAACGAATACCCAAATAAATTTCTGTCAAATTATAGACCTTATCAGTTACCAGAAAGATTATGGTTGTATTTACTTGAAAAAGTTGGGTTAGATGATAAGAAAAAATGGAATGAACTTGGTAAAAAGGGGCTGAATAAATTGATTAATATATTAACCAGCGATGTTTATTTGGTTCGCGGAAAAACGACTTTTAGAGATGAGTTTGTTACTTGCGGGGGTGTAAGCCTTAAAAGCATTGATATTGAAACTATGCAGAGCAGGGTTTGTGAAAATCTGTATTTTGCTGGAGAATTATTAGATATTGATGGAATAACAGGAGGTTACAATTTACAAGCCGCCTGGACAACAGCTTTTATTGCTGCAAAATTACAGTAAAACTGGTAAATATAATGAATAAAATAGAATTATTATCTCCAGCAAAGGACGCTGATACAGGAATCGCAGCTATAAAAAGTGGTGCTGATGCGGTTTATATTGGAGCAAAAAAGTTTGGAGCGCGGGAGTCTGCAGGAAACAATATCACAGATATCCAGAGATTATGTGAATTTGCTCATCAATACTATGCAAGAGTTTATGTGACGCTTAATACATTGCTTTATGATCATGAATTGCTAGATGCGGAAAAATTAATTAATCGCTTATACAAATATGATGTCGACGCTGTAATTATACAGGATTTGGGATTGCTGGAACTTGATATTCCTAGCATTTCGTTTATTGCAAGTACACAGATGAATTGTTCTTCCGTTGAAAAAGTCAAATTTCTGGAAAAGGTAGGTTTCAGTCGGGTAATACTTCCACGTGAACTCTCTCTTGATGAAATAAATCATATAAGTAAAAATACAGATATAGAGCTTGAATATTTTGTTCATGGTGCTCTTTGTGTAGGAGTTAGCGGAAATTGTTACATGAGTTATGGGCTTGGAGGCAGAAGTGGAAACAGAGGTCAGTGTGCTCAGCCGTGTCGAAAAAAATACACTCTGCTGGATATGCAGAACAATCCTGTTTCAAAAAATGCATATTTATTATCATTAAAAGATCTCAATCTTTCATCTCAGATGGGAGATTTACTAAATGCAGGTATCAGCTCATTTAAAATCGAGGGTAGATTGAAAAATATACCTTATGTAACCAATATAACTGCATATTATGATGATATTTTAAAAAAACTTGAGGAAGATATTAGATTTAACAGAAGTTCGTCCGGATCTGTGACGCCAGGTTTTAAGCCTAACCCTTTAAAAACGTTTAACCGGGGTTATACCAAATACTGTGTAAATGGAAAACCAGAATCGTGTGCTTCTATATTTTCGCCTAAATCTACAGGCGAGCCTATGGGAAAAGTATCAAAGCTGGACATTGAAAGTTTTATTCTTGAATCTGTAACAGATATTACTGTTTCAGATGGAATATGTTTTTTGAATGATAAAAATGTTTTAAGTGGAACGCAGATTATAAAGAAGATGGACACAAAAATTTATCCTGAACGAATGGATGGGATAAAAATTGGAACTGAGATATTTCGGAATTATGATAGTAAATTTATAAAATTATTGGAAAAGGTTCCGTCAAAAAGAAGAATAAGTCTTACAATTAAGATAAGTGAAACAGAAACTGGAATTACAGTTGAGGGATTAGATGAAGATCAGATTAGAGCAGTAATAAAAGTAGATTTAAAAAAAGAGCTTGCAAAAAATAATCTTGAAATGAAAAAAAATATCAATAAATGTTTTGGTAAACTTGGTGAAACTATATTCAGTTGCCAGAAAATCGATATTTTGTTGGATCCGATATTGTTTATTCCATTATCCCTTTTGAATAAAATCAGGAGAGATTTTATTGAAGAATTGATCAAGGAAAGAAAAATTAAAAGACTAAGGATTCACAGACATTTTTTTAATCAGAAAGCATGTACAACTGATTATTTCAAGAAAAGTATTGATTATAAAGATAATGTTATGAATTCAAGGGCAGAGGCCTTTTATAGAAAATATGGAATAACTGAAATAGAGCCATCTATTGAGAAAATTTCTGGAAAAGTAGATTTGCTTTTGATGAATACCCAATATTGCATATTAAAAGAACTAGAGTTTTGTAATGGGAAAAGAATAAAAAACAGTGATATGATTTTAAAGGACGAAGATGGAAATCGTTTTAGATTAGTCTTCAAATGCGGAGACTGCGGAATGGATGTCTACTTTTTGAAAGATTAGAATAGCATTGTAGAGAATTCAATATGAATCCCTTTATCCTGAAGTTCCTCGCCGGTACTCGGTATATTTTTTAGATCATAGCCGTAATAGATATTTATAAGTTTCGGGTGTTTAAAGATATATTCACCGATTTTTCCAATAGACCAGCGTAAACCCATGCCCAAACTTAATAGACTTCCAGGACTTTCAGAACGTGTATCCCAGGCTTTTCCGTAATCTAAAAATGGAGCCCATTGTATTGAACAATGTTTACATTTTTTTAATGGAATTCTGAATTCAAGTGACCCTATTACTCCGTTGTCCCTTACATACAGGTTTTCACGATAACCCCTTACTGTATTTGTACCACCTACTGAAAATTTTTCAAGAGGAAGTAGCATATCGCTTGTTATCTGAGCATTGGTTTTAAAGATCATCTGAGTACCTTTACTTCCAAGTCTTCTTACTAGCTGATACTGTCCCTGCCAGGAGAAAAACTGGCTGTCAACATCATAAACATTTGAAGTTGCACCATATGCAGTTATACCAAAATTAAATATTGATTTTGCTGCTGCAACCTGCAGGCTGCATCTTTTCATCCATTCCTGTGAAAATCGAATTACTGAAACTCTCGTTTTCCCATCTTCTGCTCCAAGCGAAAACGAAAAAGGTCTTCCTAGTAAAAATGTTTTATTGTTTCGGTGCTCGCCGACAAGTCCAAGAGTAAATTCCTGATTTGGTGACCATTTTAATGGATGTTGAAAACCAATGCCTATTGTTTCAGATGCGCTGTCAATATCCAGAGGTTTGAATAATCCTTCAATAACTGTACTATCACTTTTTCTATACTGAACTTTAAAAATAGTATCTTTTGCATTGATCGGGTAATGATAGCTGATGTCATAATCATCCATTCCGCGTGTTATCCCAAATTTTGTGTAAAGAGCATCTCCGTGACCTGTTACATTAATGTGATTTAAAGTAATCTCGGCTCTGTTTTCTCCAACGCTTGGAGGACGATCATTACTGAACCTGATCCCAATTGAAAATGGATTATTTTCAGTTATTTTTACATTTAGTATTCCGTCACCAGGTTTTATTCCGGGACTCATTTTTGCATTTATTCTTTTTATACCCTGATGTTGCTGAAGCCTAAGGAGCATTAACTGAATTTTATTCAGATTAAGTGGCGGGCCAGCAACACTTTGCAGTCTTCGGGATATATATGATGATCTGAAGTGTTTATTATTTTTAACTTCAACACCAGTTAATTTACCTTCTATTACTTTCAGAACGATGTTACCATTTTCTAATTTTTGATCAGGTATGATTACTCCTGAATTGATATACCCTTTGGAAATATAGAAAGCAGTAAGATCATGCCTGAGTTTTTGAAGTTCTTCAAAGGTTATTGTAGTATTCTCATATTTTTCAAGGAATTTTCTAAGCTCTTTATCAGATATTGCAGTATTTCCTGAAACTTTGATGCTATTCACTTGAATTTTCGATAGAATTTTTGAATCACTGCCTGCTGGTTCACAAAAAACATTTGACTCAAATCCCGTGATGAACAGGCATAGAATCAAAGCAGCATAAATACAAATATTAGAAAAGTTAAATTTCATTTTAATCCATTCATTATTATATTGTAGGAATTATCGACATAAAATAATGAAATATTAGAATTTTTTACATGAGAAAAGCTTGGGGGTGCACAACTTTTTAGTTCTGCAATAGAATTAAAAAAAATTAGGCCACAGATTAACACAGATAAACACAGATATAAGAGTGCTTATAATAAAACAGCAAAAGATTAAGTAAAGATTGTTTTTGAAGTTTTATACATTTTTTTGATTCTTTTGTATTAAAAATTCTGTGTTTTATCTGTGTCCATCTGTGGCTAAAAAAGCATTTTGTTAATTTTTATATTATTTGAACTAAAAAGTTATGCACTCTGAGCTTGGTTATCGCTTGATAAAGCTTTATGTATCTGTTAACATTTGTTGGAAACATAAGTAAATTAAAATGGTGGATTTATGAATAGATATATTATTAATGTTCTTGTTTTTTTTATAGTTTTTAATTTTGTATTGATGCCTTGTTTTCCAATTGATGGAAAAGGATATCAAAGTCGGGGATATCAATATTACAAAAATGGGAATTTTGAAGATGCAGCCCTTAGTTTCAAATTTGCAGCAGATAAATTTGCAAAAAAGGCGGAACATAACCTGTATTGCCAGGCTTTACTGGAATTATCCCGTTCGTACCAGTATCTGGGAGAGTATACGAAAGCGTCTGTGGCGCTGGAACTTGCAGAAAAAAATGCTGTAAAATACAAATTTGAAAGTATCCAAGCTCTGATAATGTCTGGTTTGGGAAATGCTTCAATGTTTCTCGGGAAATTTGATAAGGCTGAAAAAGATCTTAAAGAGGCAGTCAAGATTGGAATTAAATGTGATAATCTTGATGCTGTTGCCGGCGCACTTAATAATTTGGGTAACCTTTATATTTATACAAAAAAATATGCTCAAGCCATTGATTCATATAAGGCCGGGGTAAAATATACCAGTAAAACCGGAAAAAAACTCATGTCTGCAAAAATGCTGGCAAATATTGGACGAACAGCGTTTCTTATGAAGAAGATGGATGTAGCCCTTGAGGTTTTAGATATTGCAGATCAAAGATTCAGATCTCTTCCTGATTCACATGGAAAAGTTTATGGTTTGATCAATATTGCACAATCATATAAACGGGTTTCTACTTTGTGTAAAGATACTACCAAGATTGCTGATTTACTTTATCTTTCATACAAATTGTTAACTGATTCAGCAATAATGGCTGAAAAAATTATGGATATGCGGGCCGCATCATATGCATACGGGTATCTTGCACAATTACATGAAGAAAGAGGTAGTTTTGATGATGCAATAGAATTGACCAGAAAAGCACTTCAAGCAGCGCAGAAAGGGCAGGCGCCTGAATCTGTATATCTATGGGAAGCTCAAATCGGGAAGTTTCTAAAGAATAAAGGGAAATATGATGATGCGATAATAGCTTATAAAAGTGCTGTTGATACGCTCCAGTCAGTTAGACAGGCAATGTCCAGTGGTGGTACTGCGGGAAGAGTGTCTTACAGGGAAGCGGTAGAACCAGTATACTATGGACTCGCGGATTTATATCTTTTAAGGTCTGTTGGTTTGAAGGGTGATGCTGAAAAAAAATATCTTCTTAAAGCCAGAGAAACAATCGAATCGATGAAAACAGCTGAAATGCAGGATTATTTTCATGATGATTGTGCAGTTGTTCTTAAAGCAAAAAAGAAATCACTTGATTCCATCTCTTCAGATGCTGCAATAATATATATAATTCCTCTTCAGGACAGATTGGAATTACTGGTAAGTACTTCTAAAGATATCAAGAGATTTGAGGTTAAAGTTACTTCAAAACGATTAATGAAAAATGCCAGAAGATTAAGAAAACATATTGTTGATTCTACAACATACAGGTATCTGAAATATTCGTACAGGCTCTATAAATGGATAATCAAACCTATTGAAGAAGAATTAAAAGCTCAAAATATTACAACTTTGGTGTTTGTTCCAGATGGTTCATTGCGTGCAATTCCCATGGGTGCATTAAGGGATAGAAAAGAAAAAAAATATCTTATTGAAAAATTTGCTATTGCTGTGACTCCAGGTCTTAATCTAACAGATCCAAAGCCAATTAAAAGGGAAGATGTAAAAATCATGATGGCTGGTTTAACAGAATCAGTCCAGGGATTTGCTCCTCTTGGTAATGTCGAGAAGGAACTGAAAGAGATAAAAGAATCTTATGATAGTAATGTCCTGAAGAACAAGGAATTTCTTGTTGACAGTTTTGGGGAAAATCTTAAAAATGAGCCTTATTCAATTGTTCATATCGCTTCACATGGAGAATTTCTTGATGATGCCAGAAAGAGTTATCTTCTGGCCTGGGATAAAAAGATGACTATGGATCATCTGGAAAGATTCATGAGCCAGACGGTATTTCGCGATAAACCCGTTGAACTGCTGACACTGAGTGCTTGTAAAACAGCTGCCGGGAATGATAAAGCGTCACTTGGATTGGCAGGAGTTGCTATTAAAGCTGGTGCTAGATCTGCACTAGCGTCCTTGTGGTATGTTGATGATAAGGCTGCATCAGACATGATTGTTAATTTTTATAAAAATCTTAAAGATAGTTCGATTTCAAAAGCAAAGGCTCTTCAAATGTCCCAGGTAAAACTTCTTAAAGATGATAGATACAAGCATCCGCTTTATTGGTCCGCGTTTATTCTGATTGGAAACTGGTTATAATCCCAAACATTGAATGAGCAAATCTTGAAACTTTCTACAACAATTTATGCTTGCGGAGTGGGGTGCACACCTCAGCATAAATTGCTTTGAAAGTTCCAATCTTCATCTCATTCAAAGTCTGGGATCTTGAAAAAAGTTTTAATAATAAAGAGTTGTGTTATAATATTGGTGAAAAATTAGTCCCTGATGGAGATGAGTATTTGCAGAATGTTGTTGAATACTGGTGATCAATGTGTGGAAAAGATTGGATAGAGGCATAGAATGACTGCAAAATTGAAATTGATGATTATTTGTATATTCATAGTATGTTCTTCTATTATTTTCATGAGAACATATGGTTTTTTTGAATATCTTGAACTTGCAGCTTATGATTTATATCTAAGGGAAAGTGCGAGTAAGAATGTCAAAGATGACAGGATTGTGATAATTGGAATTACAGATGATGACTTAGCGTGGGCTTTTAAAAATCGGAATTCTCCGTGGACATTGAACGATGACCTGCTTCACGAATTATTTACAACCCTTTTGAAATATGAGCCTGCAGTTATAGGTTTTGATTTCTATCGTGATCAGCCAGTTCCCCCTGGAACAGAAAAATTAAAAGCTATGTTTGACGTTGACCCGGATGACGAACCATTGATTGTAACAATTCAAAAAATGGGAGATGAACTAACTCCGGGCGTAAAGCCAGCAATGCATTTTTTGCAACATCAAGAACTGGTGAGTTTTAATGATGTTGTAGTTGATCCCGGTGGGATTATTAGACGTGGACTTATATTCATGAACTTAGAAGAAAAAATGTTTAATTCTTTTGCCTTTCTGCTGGCATATCATTATGTTGATTCTGCGATCGTATTCCAACAGAATCAAGATGACAGTATACAATTTGGAAAACTCAGGTTGTACAGGATGAAACCTGATGAAGGTGGTTATATAAATGCAAATGTAAATGGCTTTCAATTTATGCTTGATTACCAGTCAATAGGATCAAGATTTACAAAATTTTCTTTGCAGGATGTTTTAACTGGTAAAGTCAGTAGTAAAGATTTGAAAGACAAACTAGTGATAATTGGTCCTACTGCGGTGAGTAAGAAAGATTTCTTTTATACTCCTTTCAGCCAGTCAATGAAATCAGGGCAGAAAACTCCTGGTGTCATGATTCATGCGCAAATTGTCAGTCAGTTACTTAGATGTGTTCTGGATGGAAAAAAACCAATGCGCAGTTTTAACGAAACGTTTGAAAATCTTTGGATTGTGCTTTGGTCTTTACTAGGAAGTTTCGTGGCTTTATGGCTGGGATCATCCGTTTTTTTTGCTATTATTTCAATAATAGTAATGATTGGATTGATTTTATTTACATTTCACCTTTTAGCAATAGGTCTCTGGATTCCTGTTGTCCCGCAGATTTTTTCATATTTGATCACATCATCTATTATTCTGGTTATAATTTCAAGGCAGGAAAAAATGCATCGGGGACAGTTAATGCAATTGTTTTCAAAGCATGTTTCACAGGATGTTGCTGAAGCACTTTGGGAAAAAAGAGATCAGTTTATGGATGGTAATCGTCCTCAGCCTCAAAGGATGATGACTACTGTCTTATTTTCAGATTTGAAGGGATTTACAACAATATCTGAAAAAATGGAACCGGGAGTTTTACTTGATTGGTTGAATGAATACATGGAATTGATGTCTCAAGTGATTGCTGAGCATAATGGAGTTATCGATAAATTTATTGGAGATTCTATAATGGCAGTTTTTGGAATTCCGGTTGCCAGGACAACTGCTGAAGCAATATCTGAAGATGCTTTTAATTCCGTAAGCTGTGCATTAGATATGGAAGAAGCGTTGATTCAATTAAATAAAAAACTTGTTGAAAAAAAATTACCAATGATAAAAATGAGAATAGGAATATTCACTGGACCTGTAATTGCCGGAAGTCTTGGAAGTACAACCCGTATGGAGTATACGGTATTAGGGGATACTGTAAATACTGCTTCTCGACTTGAAAGTTTTGATAAAACGGATAATATGAGTTATGGTGTTTGTAGGATTTTAATTGGTGTATCAACATATATGTATGTAAGAGGCAAATTCAAAACGGAAAAAGTAGGCTCTGTCCGATTAAAAGGAAAAGACCGAGAAATTGATATATATAGAGTTAAGGAAGAATTGAGTAAAAATTTGACAAAATAGAGATGTTCTTGTCATTATAATAATGTAACATATAAATATGGAGGAATTGAATGAGAATTTTTTATAAACTGATAGCGGTTTTTGTTTTTATGGTATTTCTATTTTCTACATCAAATGATCTTCTTGCTCAGAAAAAAAAGAAGAAGAAAAAAAGAAGAAGAGCTTTTGTTTATAAACCTAAAGCAGATATAGGTGCACCTACAAATCGTGAAGGTGCAGCTGCAAGAGGACCAAATGATATTCCGTTTATTTCAGCTCTTGTTCCAGATCACATTGGATATTCATCTATAGATCAACCAACTATTTACTGGTTTATCAGAAAATCTACAAAACAGAAAATTTATTTTACATTGACTCTTGAACCAAGGAAGGGAGCATCAATTGATGATTTGTACAGTGAAGAAGATGTTGATGACGAAGATGATGAAGACGAGGATGGGAATGAAGTAAGTAAACCTCAGAAAAATCTTGGATATGTATTTCGAACTGAAGTGAATTGTTCAAAAAAATCCGGTATTGTGGGTGTTAGTCTAAAAAAATACGGTATGAAATTACTTCCTGGCAGGGTATATAAATGGTCTGTTTCAGGTAAAAATTCAGAGGATGCTTCAGGAGATAAGAAGGCATTTGGAACTATTAAATATGTAGATCCGAGCAAAAAAGAAAAATTGGAATTTGCAAAAGCAAAAGGTCTTGATAAAGTGCAGGCATATGCTAATAATGGCATGTGGTATGACACACTGGCTGAATTTTCAAAGATGATCAGAAAAAATCCTGGTGATAAGGAACTTGTTACATTCAGAAATGAATTTCTTGCTCAGGTTGGATTGAATGAAACAGTAGGATTTATTGAAAAAAAATAAACCGGATTATACTTAAACTCTAAGATAAAGGCCTCACTATAAAATCGACAATGAATGTTGCCATTCCCCTTGAAATAATCGATAGTCTGGAAATGACAGGATGTCAGTATTATGCATGGCATCTAATAAAGGAGTTGAGTAAACATAACGGGTTGGATTTGACGGCTATCGTATCGAATAGAACACCGTTGGAAATTTTGCCCCGAAACATAAAAACGCGAAGACACCATCAATTACGTATGTTTGGAGCCGTTTTTTTTAATTCACTTGTTCATCCTCTATCAGGCCTGAGCAACTACGACATCATCCACTGCCCAACTGTTGTTACTCCTTTTTTCTTTAAACCAAAGACAGCAGTAATTATAACAGTCCATGATTTAGTTCCTCTCATTCATCCCTATTTTAGTACAATTAGGCATCGAGTCTACTTTCGCTATTTTGTCGGACGACAAATATCAGAAGCGGACCATCTTATAGCAGTAAGTAATTCAACCAAACGGGATATTATTCATTTTTATGACCAACCTTCAGATAAAATTACAGTCGTCCCTGAAGGGGTCGGGGAGGAGTTTAGGCCAATATCCAGCCCTAAGGAAGACTACGTCCTGTCTGTCGCGACCCTGGAGCCGCGCAAAAATTTTAAAGGCTTAATTGAGGCTTTTATACAAATGAAGCAACGAACTAAAGTGTCTACCCGCCTCCTACTGGCTGGAAGGGAAGGTTGGAAGCATTCTAATTTATTCCGTATACCTAATGAATACAAATCAGATGTGCTTTTCCTAGGCTACGTCTCTAGTCAGGATCTGATTAAACTCTACCAGAGAGCCTTAGCCTTTATATATCCTTCCTTTTACGAAGGATTCGGTCTCCCCGTGCTGGAGGCAATGGCTTGCGGGTGTCCAGTAGTTGCCAGCAATCGGGCAAGCCTGCCCGAGGTAGCTGGTCAGTCTTGTTTGTATGTGAATCCAGAGCGAACGGGCGAGATCGCCGATGCTCTATCCAGGATTCTTACTGATGACTCTTTGGCTAATGAACTTTCAGCTCTCGGCTTGGAACGAGCTAAGCTTTTCACGTGGGGCAAGTGTGCTCGGTTAACAAAGGAAATATATTGCCGGATAGGATAATTGTAATTATTCATTAGGCATACCTATCAACCCTGATGCTTATAGCTATTTGATAAAATTAACAAAACACGCAAATTGCAGGTATTTGAAATAAGCAAAGTACTACATGGCACTTACCTTAAAAAGGCTCCTACAATACACGGTTAACCATAACAATATTTCTTCCTGACAAATGAATGTACTGATTGATTTTACACAGATTCCACTACAAAAAGTTGGAGTAGGAGTATATGCATTAAACCTCGTCAAAGAAATCGCAAAACTGAATTATGAGAATAAATATTATATTGTCATACAAGATGACGAACATTCACTTGATGATATAGAGAATCGAAATTTCCAGTTTTTATCAATTCAAAGCAAAATTTTTCGCAAACTAATTTTCAGATTTTTCCTGGAACAATTTATAATTCCATACATTGCCGTTAAAAATAAGATAGATATTATTCACTCCCTGCACTATTCCTTCCCCCTGTTCGCTCCAGGCGTAAAAAGAGTTGTAACAATTCATGATATGACTTTTTTTAAATTTCCTCAATATCATGAATTGATTAAAAGGTATTATTTTCGTTTTTTTACATGCTTAGCAGCAAAATTTGCGGATAGAGTTATTACTATTTCAGAATCAACTAAAAAGGACTTTCTTGCCATTACAGGCGCAAAAAAAGACAAAACGGATTTAATTTATTTAGGTAAAGAAAACTGGTCTCATTGCACATTCACCACCGAAAAAACCGAATTTGTAAAAAATAAATATGGAATTAAAGGGCAATATTTATTTT
>DAOVTB010000253.1 GCA_030633305.1 Candidatus Muiribacteriota bacterium | reverse complement strand
TCTTTATCAATTATATATGTTAAACTATATGTATGGGGGGTGAATGAAATGCTAAAAGTCAATAAATTAACTGAATATGATCTTCATTATATGAAAGACAGCTCATTGTTTGCAGGTCTTGGCAAAAGCCAACTCAAAGCAATTGAACCTATAATTTCTATTTATGAATATAATAGACGCGAAGAAATATTTAAGGAAAAGTCAAATGGAACTGAAATATTCATGATCCTGAGAGGACAGATTGAAATCATAAAAAAACATGGTGTTAAAGGAAAATTCCTTATGACTGTTTTAACTGCTAAAGATTTTTTTGGAGAAATGTCTTTTTTGACAGGATCCAGAAGAAGTGCTTCAGCCGTTTCCAGAACTGACTGCAGATTACTTTCATTACATCCTGAAAACCTTGAAAAAGCAATTCTTTCTGATCAACATCTTGATGCGATCTTGATCACAAATATAGCAAAAAAACTGGCTTTAAATCTAGAAAGTCTTAATAATGAATATTCACGTATGATGAGTCTCCATGGTGATTTTTTTAATGATCATCATAAAAAAGAGATTTGTGATCTTAGTGATGGTATTTCAACAATCAGAAGTAAATATTTGAGGTAAACAAATGGCTATAAACATATTTATTGCGACAAAGGATACCGACACATTCAATCCTATTAATAAAATTATTACACAACTTGAAAATACTGAAGTAATTGGTCAATTCATTGAAGCTGATCAGAATGATATCCTTCAGCTTACCAGTATGATGAAACCCGATATACTTATCGTTGATGACACTCTTGACATATTGACTCTTTCTACACTAGTCAAGGAAATGGTGAAAATTTTCCCAAAATCAGGTGTTATAGGGTTATATTCACCTGAAAAAAGCCATCATGAATTAGATAATTTTTATAATGATAGATTCATGAAACTTCCTAAACCTTATGATTCTGATAGTCTCAAGTATGTCATTGATTTTTTAATGCACAATATTCTTGAAGATTATTTTACAAAAGAATTACCAAGAGCAAGTCGAAGAAGGCAAAGCAGTAGTAAATTTATACCGTTTTTTTCTCCTAAAGACAGCTCTGGAAAAACCACAATCATCGTTAATCTTGGTTGGATGCTCAGCCAGGTCTTTAACCAGAAAGTCCTTCTTTTGAATCTAAACTCTGTGTTTGACGATACAGACATTTATCTTAATTATAAATCGAAAATCACATTCGATAAATTAATTAAAGATTTTGATTCTCCTGAAACAGATATGGACAAACTTTTAGATAAAATAGAAGAACATCCTGAATATAAAAACCTTCATATTCTTTCTGCAAGTGATTGTCCAAGTCGATTCAAAGATATGGGTGAATTAGTCAATTCACTCCCCTTTTTCCTCTGGCATCTTGAATCAAGATTCGACTGGATTCTGATAGATACTTCTCCAGACCTTAATAATGATACACTTACTATTTTAAATATATCTGATATGCCTATTATACTGGTAAAAAACCACTTGATATCAATTAGAAACCATGAGATATTTTTTGAAATTGTCAAAACACTTGGCGGAGATGTAGATAAATTTTCTTTTATCGCAACTCGATTATCCAGAGAAGTCGGGCTCAAAACAGACCAGCTTCTTAAACTATATGGCGGCGCAAATCGTTTTTTTGCTTTCATACCCAGTGTCGGTAAAATTGCAATGAAAAGTATTGAACAGTGTGTGCCAATGCTCACATTGATGAGTAAAAACGAAGAATTTTACAAAGTTTTCAAAGCTATGGCCCACCGCCTGACAGGTAAAGATCCTCAGAAAAAACATGAGAACTACCTGTTAAAAAATATTATGACGTTTTTCGGAAAAGAATAGTACATTCGACATTTTTGTTCCTACAAATTCGGTTATTTCGACATTTTTGTCGAGAATAATTTATAATTCTAATTATTCCAAATTTAGAATTCCCCTGTATTTATCATGCTTTTAATGGTTTCTGGACCTTTGGCACACCCCTTGCATTTACCTTCTGGAGAAAACAAAACCGGAGGTAAGGAAATGAAAAAAGCAATCTTAGTTTTAATCGTAGTATTCGCAGTAGCGACAGTATTTGCACAAGTTAACAGTTCAACTGTTATTAATGACAAGGTGACTTCTCAAGGCACAGTTACTGCAGATGATTGTGCTTCATGTACAGACACTCATCATGGAAAAAGAATGGGTCGAGGTCATGGAAGAGGTCGCGGACATGGTCATGGTCTTAGAAATGGGAAAGGACAAGGAAGAGGAAGAAATAGAACAGGTAGAGGAATTAACAAAGGTAATGGCGTTAAATCTAAAATCACCGCCGCACTTGCAAATAATTCAATTTCTGTTGAACAGAAAGCAAAACTCAATAGCTTACTTGCAGAATTCAATGCAGAAAAAAGCAAGAAAAAATGTGCATGTGGTACAGACTCAAATTGTGGAGCTTTTAAGAATATCTATATTAAAAGAATTGAAACAATAATATCTAAATAGAAAGGAATTATAAAAAATGAAAAAAGTATTACTAATAACTCTCATAGGCGTTCTAACATTTACATTATCACTTTGGAGTCAGACCACAGTATACGGAAATGGAGCAGGTTTTCTCCAAAAATTTGATACAAACGGCGACGGCAACGTAAGTTCTGAAGAATATGCTACAGCAAAAGCTGCTCTTCAAACAGCCAACAGTCAATATGATCTGAACAGCGATGGTATTCTTTCAACTGATGAAAGAGCCAGCATGCGAGCTGAAAAGATGAAAACTAATCCACAGGCAGTTTCCAGATTTGATGCTAATGGTGACGGTATACTGGATGAAACAGAAGTACAAAATGCGGTTTCCCAGAATCCAAGTCGAAAAAACGGAACCCGTGGATCACGAAGCGGAACTAGTAATCTTCAATATGATCTTGATGGTGATGGTATTTTATCAGCTGATGAAAGAACCAGTATGAGAATGGAAAAAATGAAAACTAATCCACAGGCAATATCAAGATTTGACGTTAATGGTGACGGTATACTTGATGATACTGAAATGCAAAATGCAATTTCACAGAATCCAGGTCGCGGTCAAGGTGCTGGTACAGGAACTGGCAGAAAATATCAGAAAAGAAATATATGGGATGGAGTTCCAACCAATACAGAAACAGATCTGACCAATACTGTTAGAACAGGAACTGGACAGCGTAAAAGAGACGGTTCGGGTGGCGGACGAGGACGCGGACGCGGTAGAAGCTGGTAGATTCAAAATGATTACTATAAACGGGGGAGCATATGCTCCCCTTTTGTTTCTTTTGCAAGTGGGTTTTAATAAAGACAGAATTCTTTTAATTGGAAAATGTCTACTGGAATATTCAAGGGTAAGGGTGTATAATTTACAGGGGAATTAAAATGACCAGTATAAAAAAAATCGTTATCATCATATTATTGTTTTCCTTCTCTTTTTTACTTTTAGGAAACAATTTTAAAAAAGCTGGCACAGGATGCTGTGACTATAATGGTGATAGCGTTAATGACTATTTTATCGATATTAATAAAAATGGCATTAATGATAATGATGAGAAAATGTTTAATGTAAAACCAACCATAGAAGGTGCAAAACTTTACATTGAATACTCAAAAATTCTTGATACATATCTCAAAACACCTACTGAAGAAAACCTGAAAAACTATCTAATCATTCTTAATAAAATGTACATATTTCTTGGAATACATGTTGGTCATGGACGTTTATTCAGAGATCATAATCAAGATGGTATCAATGATAAATTTATCGATATCAACGGAGACGGAAGAAATGATTTGTTCCCAAAATGCAGACATATGAATAAACGAAGAAAACGACACTGGAATAGATACTTTCAAAATAAATGTACAACACTTACACCAGAGGTCTTACAAGTTGAAAAATAGATGAAATTTCAAAGAATATTTTTCATTTTCACCACTATTCTTATCATAGCCATCACATTACAGGGATTACAATTGTTTCGTCATGCTGACAGGAATTTTAATAATAGAATCCATAATGTCTTTGAGTCAGCAAAAAAAACAGTTCAAATATCCATACAAAGTGAAGAAATCATCACTGATATGTATTTTTTAAATCTTCTGGAAAAATCAATTCTTGTTGATAAAAAAAACATTTCAAAACTGGAAGACCTTTTTGACAGATTTTATGTAACTGATCTCGATGGTAATATAATAAATACATCAGTCCAAAACTGCCCTATTAAAACAATATCTCTCAATAAAAAAGAACAGGGAAATGAATTTTTTCAGGGTCTTATAACAGATCCAGCAGATCATCTAAAGTATTATCGTTTTGTCGTTTTCAAAGATAATTTAATTTTTATTCTACAATCTTCCCTAAAAAACTATACATTTCTAAAAAATATTTTTTCGACTAATGCTATCTTGCAGGATGCATTTGAAAGCAAAGGGAGAATCACTGCAGTTTTTTCAATACTATTTAACAAATTAAAAACAGACCGCCTGTATTCAAATTTATCAAATTCTAATATAGTGTTCAGTCAAAATATCCTTAATAAGGGCGAATATACAGGAATTTTAAAACTCAGTTTTACCTTGAAAAATATACTGAAAAGTAAAAAGCTTATATTCTATATGAATGCCATCTCTATTTTAGGTCTTTATATTTTCTTTCTGATTGCAGCTACATTTATGAAAAAAGCTCATGAGCTTCAACTTTATTCAGAGCTGCTCGAATCCAGATCACATCTCCTATCAGGATTTGCACATTCGGTTTCCCATGAACTTAAAAATCCACTTAATAATATTTATATGGCTGTCCAACAAATGGAAGCCTCTGATACAGATAAAATGTTAGTAAATATCATAAGTGAAGAGACTCTGAAATTAAATAATAAAATCAGTGTCTATCTCCAATTTTCAGAAAGTGGACAAATCAAACCAACAGATTTTTTAATTTCAACGCTACTAAAAGAATTTCAAGGAATTACCTTTGAAATTAATCCTAGAGATACAAATATTAAAACTGATAGATTTCTTATAAAATCAATCCTTGAAAATCTTATTATTAATGCAAAAAAAGCGGTTGGAAATAATACAGGTGAAAAGATCATAAATGTCAAAGTAACCATTAAGGGAAATATCGTTGAATTCATAGTCCACAACAATGGCCCACGATTTACAAAAAAAGAACTTCAGGAGATGGGAACACCAGGCTTCAGTCAGTTTAAATCAGGAACCGGATATGGGATTTTTATTATCAATACAATTCTTGAAAAATTGAACTCAAAGCTGACTTTCAAAAACAATCAAGAACGTGGTATTGATTTTACTTTTAGTATTAATCAGGATATTTCCTGAGTATCTGATGTACCCTGGCATGAGATAAATAAGTGTCCAGAAATTCTCACGCTCCAGTCCATGAATTGGAGCTTGTCATTTTTGTTTCAAGGTAAAATTTTAAAGTATACGAAACAAAAAGAAGGCTCCAATAGAATTTCTCGTACACTTATTTATTCATGCTTGCTCTGTTATAATTTTGTCAAACACTCAAGATTACTTCTTTTTGACTTAGGGATTGAATCACAAAATTTCGGGATAATTCATTTATTTATGCAATGGCACATGACTTTTTATTTGAATGAATTTTCAGGACGCAGATTAAAAGAAGTATCTTACTTGTAGTTCTATCTTTTTACGGCTTGCTTTTTC
>DAOVTB010000095.1 GCA_030633305.1 Candidatus Muiribacteriota bacterium | reverse complement strand
TCAAAGATCTCAGATTTCTAGAAATCTTCAAATCAAATATGGAAAAGACCTGGAGCGTTTGCTTCAGGTCTTTTTTAGTTTCGCAGCTCTTTGATTCAGAGATGATTACTGATATACTTGTGTTATGTAATCATCTACAAGTAAAAAGTCTCAGTGCCAGGTCTACTTTCTTGACATGAACAAATCATTTATTTCTTATTATATTCAATCCAGGAATTAATCATTTCAAATTCCATTTTTGTAATATCGCTTTTTTGTGGCGGAGTTGTGATTATTTTGATTACGTATTTTTTTGATAATTCGTTAATTCCTGAATAAAATTTTTCTTTATCTAGTTCTTTTAACTTGATTTCATTTTTAAGTATTATGTCAATTGGATCTGGAGCTTTTGTTACAGTATTTATAGGTCTGCTATTGAAGAAATAGGTCAAAAAAGCAATAAGATTTTCAGTAGACATTTTTTGATTAATATTTTCAAGTACAAATGGCGTTTTAGAATCAACAATGACATTAATTCTTACATTTTCTGAAATTACTTCAACATTGGTTTGTGGGTAAACTAATGTTGCAAACATCAAAAACATGATAATCGTAAGTATTTTTTTAATTTTCATAGTAGTCCTCTTTCAAATAATTTTATTTAATATTTACTTAATTTTAAAGCCTGGCTCAAGATTATGTCAACAACTATCGTATGAAGCAATATGGCAAAAATGATGTTTGAGTACGTTATGTCGAGTTTTCTTTAGTGAACAAAGCTGATATAATAAAAATATGAAAAAAAAAAATAAGCTTATTATTATCATGATGTTTTTCTCATATTGTTCCATAATGGTTCATTCAGAAACAACTTCAGATTTAATCTCGGTCATGCACAATAATGATGATATAAGAAGCGTTTTAAAACTTATTCAGGTGAAAACCGGAATGAATATGATCGTTCACAGTAATGTAAAAGGGAATATCTCTATAAACATCGATAGTATTTTACCGGGAAAAGCATTGAAAATGATTTGTGCTTTGTACGGGTATAAATATTCGGTAATCGATGGTGTACATATGGTCGGAAAAACTGGAGGATCATCATTTTCCGATTATACAGAAGAAACAAAAATGTTTAGTGTAAATCATCGCAGTGCAGAATCATTGGCTAGTTCTTTAAGAGGCATAATAGATCATAAAAAAGGACGTGTTACTTTTGATAAACGGACAAATAGATTGATTGTTCAGGCCGAACCGGATGTAATGAAAAGAATAAGCCAATTGATAGATGAACTTGATATTGAAGTACCTTCGATCATAATTGAGGCAAAACTATATTCCAGCCAGATGGAGGCACTCAGAGAAGTTGGCTTTATCTGGGAATGGGATCCAATTGAGATATCTGAATCAACTTCACATAGCGTACATGGTGAATTTTCCACAGGATTGGATTTTACCAAAACAGGAGATTTTCACAGGAAACCTGTAAAGATAAATGGTTTTTTTAATGCAAGAGAAAATGCTTTTAAAAGCAAAGTGTTGTCAACACAAAGTGTAATGATAGAAAACAACTCCCAGGGAATAATAAATGTAGGTGATAAGATTATCTATGGAGGAGGAATTGATATACCTCCGCAGGAAAAAGATACTGGAATAGTTTTAAAAGTTACACCAGTGATACAGGGAAGTAATAGAGTGCAAGTTTCAATAGATTTAGAGGTAAGTTCGGTTACTTCATATCAGGATGGATATCCAGTTATTGCGCAGCAGCGGACCTCATCTAAAAACACGATCCCATTTAATATTGAGGTTCCGATAGGTGGAGTTACAGGAGATGGTGAATCTGTAAATACGAGAAAAGTACCTTTTCTTGGTGATACTTCGGTACTTGATAATTTTATGAAAAATAATACAAAAGGTAAAAATGGTAAATGTATTCTGATTACCGTAAAAGCAAAAAAGGTAGTCCCGTGAAAAAAGAAAAAATAGAATCGTATGAAATTGCTGTTGAGTTGTTTAAAAAAGGCAAATTTACAGAAGCGATAAAGATATTTGAAAAAAGTCTGGAAACAAAATCTGATTACAGGTTCTGGTTTAAAATTGGAAGATGTTATGAAGCGCTGGGAAAACATGATGAAGCTATTTTGGCATATAAAAAAAGTAATTCAATAGCTGAAAATGGAAAAGTGCTTTTTTTTCTGGCAAAACTATATGCTAAAATCGGAGAAATTGGTATGGCTCGGACTTTGTATGAAGAAATTTTAAAGATTCAACCTACCTATGCAGGGGCAAAAGCTGGAAAAAAGGTATGTGATGTATATTTAAGCGGAGAAAAGATTGATGAAGAAGAAAATCTGATTCTAAAGATCACTCGTGAAAAATATTGCACAGATTTTGCTCATTCGCTTTCGATTTCTTTGAATATGATGGCTAATGCAGATCATAAGCTTCTTGAGTCAGAGATCGAATATATTCATATGCGGTTAAAATATTTTAAACGGTTTTTACCTGTTAGGTCCGTTAGGCTTATTGAAAAAGAATATACACTTTCAACATTGGAGGAATATACCAGGAATATTCCTTTGAATGGTAGATTGTTTCTTTTTCAATTGGTAAGCGAGCTTGCAAGTGTAGATAATTACTTAGCCAGCGAAGAATATATTTTTTTAATAAAACTTCATAAGGTTTTAGAAATTGATTATTCAATGGCCCAGACGATTATAGAGAAAACAAAACCAGTTAACTGGAAAGTCCTTGAACATGATATTCAAAATTATCGAAATACTGGAGAAGAAAATGATCTTGAATTATTTCTCTATAACTGGGAGAGATACTGGAATTCATATTGGGATGATTCACCACCAGAACTAAGGCATTTAACGGAATCATTTCAAAAAATCATCAGCTGTGTTCACACAACTGATGAGCATTCTATAAAAAAATCGAAAATATGTATTAATAAAGACAACATTGCTGAAGTGAATAAGATCAGGGATGAATTTATTTCAGGAAAAAATCCGATTTTGAATAAATCTTTGAGTTTTATTGGAGTTGAAAAAAAAATACACTCACATATACCAAATATTAAATCTGCTGTACTACTTAAATTTATAGATGTTATTTTTATTAATCGAATATATCAGGCCTTTGAACATTTTTTTGAAATGTATCATTCGTTGTGTTGTAATATGGACATTACTCTGGAGGACCATGATATTCTAATCAAAAAAACTGTCGAGATATTAAAACTAAAGAATTTATTTAAATAATTGTCTGAAAATACCGATGAATAATATGAATTAGCTTCAAGGGGTAAGAGATGAGTTATTTATATAAGTCCGGATCTAAAGCTATACAGTATTCCAAAGCAAATCGCTTTGCGGAAAGTAGGAAAGAATCTGCTAAAGAAACGGACTTGATTCAAGAGCATGAACAATACTCGTATGATCCTTATCCATTAGAATCTAATTGTGATACAGAAGAAATTACTGAACTTAAAAATCAGCTTGATAAAAAAAATAAAGTAATTAAAAATTTACGGGAGCAGGAACAGTATACTTATGATCCTTATCCTTTGAAACCTATTCTTAGCAAAAAAGATATAACTGAAGATTTATTGAGAAAGATTGATACACTTGTTGATGATCTGAGGCAAAAGGATACTCTTGTTAAGCAGTTGATGAAAAGTCAGGGTGAAGAAAGAAATAAACAGTTTTCTGAAAGGGAAAGAACTGATACAATAATCATGAAACTTACAAGGGATCTTGAAGATTATCGAAAAGCTGCTCTTCATTTAGAAGATAAGATAACTGTTCTTGTTGATGATAAGATTAAGAACAAGGGTGTTGAATTCAGGAAATGCTTTGAACAACCAAAAACGGAGAACAAAGAACAAAAACATAGCAAGGTTGTTACGCTGTTTTCTGATAGATCTGAAAATCATGAAAAAGATCTTGAGCGTCTTAGGAAAATGATGACTTTTGATCCACTTGCTGGAAAGAATTTCCTACAGAGAGTTTTTATAAGGCTGTTTAAACCTGAACTTTTAAGAAAGGCGAATTAGTAGACAATGTTAAGAGGAATTAATGATCTTATTATTAGACAAGTCCGGACTTATGATGAGTTGGACATGGTATTTAAGATTAGAGAAAGAGTTTTTACAATAGAACAGGATGTTCCAGAATATATTGAACGAGATGGAAAAGATGATGAGTCAACACATTTTGTTGGAATTTATAGAGGTGTAATTGTTGCCTGTGCCCGTTTAAGATTTATCGATAACGCTGTGAAACTTGAGAGAATGGCTGTGCTTGAAGATTATCGAGGCCGAAAAATAGCTAGTCAATTGTTAAAGTATATGTTGAAACAGTGCCCGATAGAAGATTTTGAAAGTGTCATACTTAATTCTCAATATTATTTGCGGGAATTTTACCAGAAATATGGATTTGTAACATTTGGTGATCCTTTTGATGAAGCTGGTATTAAACATGTAAAAATGATAAAAAAACTTTCCGCATAACCCTGATATTTCATAATCAATTTTAAAATTATAACCTGACAATAATGGAGAAATGATGTTAAGACCTGAAACATATGAAGATATAGTAAAATTGGCATTAAAAGAAGATATTGCTAATGGTGATATTACTACAAACAGCACAATACCTGATGATAAGCAGATGGAAGGGAAATTTGTTGCAAAACAGGAAGGTATAATTTGTGGTCTGGATGTGATGGAACGTATTTTTCAGATAATTGATCAGACAATTCAAATGAAATTTATGGTTGTTGATGGTGCTCAAGTTGAAAAAGGGGATATTATTGCAACTATCTCAGGTCCTGCGGCTGGTATTCTGATTGGTGAGCGTACCGCGCTTAACTTTTTGCAGCGCCTTTGTGGGATTGCTACAAAAACTCATAAATTTGCACGTCTTCTTCATGATATAGACACTTTTATTATTGATACACGAAAGACTACTCCAGGTCATAGAATGCTTGAAAAATACGCTGTTTTAACAGGCGGTGGAAAAAATCATCGATTTAATCTTTCTGATGGAGTCCTTATAAAAGATAATCATATTGCATCAGCTGGAAGTATAGCGACTGCGGTTGAAGCTGCACGAAAAAAAGCTCCGCATACTTTAAAGATTGAAGTTGAAGTAGAATCCCTTGATCAGGTCAGTCAAGCTCTTGAGGCTGGTGCTGATATAATTATGCTGGATAATATGTCCATTGAAATGATGGAAAAAGCCGTAAAACTGATAGATAAAAAAGCACTGACAGAAGCGTCTGGAAATATGGATCAAAAAGATATCAGGAAAGTTGCTGAAACTGGTGTTGATTTTATTAGTATTGGTGGTTTGACTCATACCATTACAGCACTAGACATAAGCCTTCGGCTTTCCCAGTGAGCGAATCTTGAACCTTTCTGCGCCAATTTATGCTTGCGGAGTACAGAAAGAGTACACCTCAGCATAAATTGTCTTGAAAGCTCCAACCTTCATCTCACTGGAAAAGCCGGATTGGTGATTGAAGAAGAAAAATACAAACTGTTGTATTCTTCAACGTGAATTCTTGAATTTTTCATTCATTTCTTTCTTTTTTAACCACCAGATTTTTTGGCATCGTATCCACGTTTTTCCAACTCCAGCAAAATCAAATCGCGATGATTACCTTGAATTTCAATCACGCCATTACGTACAGTCCCGCCACAACCAAATCGCTTTTTGAGTTCTTTAGCAAGTTTTTGCAATTCCGTCTGATTTAGAGGTAATCCTGTAATAAGGCTTACACCTTTACCTTTTCTGCCTTTTGTTTCCCGACAGACTCTGACTCGATTGTTACTTTTTGGTTCCTGTTTTTTTTGTTTACATGAACAGCTTTTTATTGGTTTTTCACATTTTGGACACATTTTTCCAAGTGCAGTTGAATAAACTAAGTCTGATTTCATTATCTGGTGGAACCTTTTTTTAAATTAATGTTTCATACCGTTTCATTTCAGAAAAAATCTTCTTTTCGATTTCCTTTTCAGAACCTGAATGGCCAGAACAAACGATGTGTAATCTTGAACCCTTGATTTTCTTATGGAGATCAAATGCATTCTTTGGAAGACATATAAAATCATATCTCCCGTGAATAATAGTTACAGGAAGATGTGAAAGTTTAGATGCATTTTTAAGAATATAGTTTTCTTCCAGAAAACACTTATTGATCATGAAATGTGCTTCTAGTGGAGATAAAGATTGATAAGAAAATTGACCAAGTATCTTTATTATCTTTTTATGAGGCATTTTCATTCTTGAGATCGCAATCTCATAATATGCCCATTCAAAAGTGTATTTATCCTTAATTTCTGGATCCGAGGAATTCATCATCTTGAGATAATATGACGCAGGATCTTTTCGATTTTTCTTTGGAACAAGGGAAATAAACCTGTCCCATACATCTGGAAAGAATTTTTTTATTCCACCCTGAATATAATGTCTGATATCAGCCGCATTTGCAAGAAAAATACCACGTACCAAAAGGCCACGAACCAATTCAGGATGTTGAATTGCAAAAACAAGGGCTAGTGTTGATCCCCACGAGCCGCCAGAAAGAAAAGGTTTTTCTATTCCAAGAAAATCAATTATATTTTTTTGATCGCGAACAAGTTTCTGGGTTGTATTTGCTTTTATACTTGCAAAAGGCTTACTTCTTCCAGAGCCGCGTTGATCATACAAAACAACATTATATATTTCTGGGTCATAGTACTTTTTTTCATCATCACAAAATCCTGCACCTGGTCCTCCGTGTATAGATAGCACTGGAATTCCATCAGGATTTCCATAACATTCATAATACAATTCATGGCCATCACCAGCTTTAAAGTATCCTTTTTTATACGATCCGTATTTCTCCATTATATTCTCCATAATAAATTTTAAACAGCATTATATCAGATTCTTTAAAGTTTTGTTTATAATTGCATTATAGTATAATCTATAATGAGGAGTGGGAAACGATGAGACAATGTCCAGAATGCAATTCATACAATACTAATTCAAGAACCAGATGCTTTAAGTGTAACCATATTTTTTCTCAGGAACAACCGGCTTCAAAAAAAATAATTGTAGATGATACACCTTTTCTTGATATAGCAAGTGCTGTAAATATAGATGGCGAATACGATACGATTGAAAATATCATGGGTTCCTTTTATATCATGCGAAACAATCTTCCTGAAAATAAAATCGAGTCCAGAATTTTTGAAGATTTTTCTCTTATCATCAGCTCTATGACTCTCATGATTCATATAGCGATGGCAGATAAAACACTAAGTGATTCTGAACAAAAACGGATAGAATCTGATATGTACTATCAGATCACTACAGGAAGAAAATCTGAATACAAATACCTGAGCCAAGCTTTTGGTAAATATGAAGATGAGATCATCCGTAACTTATTCAACTGTATTACGAAACAATACAATACAGGGAGAATGAATATTGAAAAAATAATCGATAGTATTAATTTAATATACAGGAACAATATAAGAAAGCGTTATTATTTCATCCGTATATGTTTTTTTTGCGCATATGCTGATGGTGATTATTCGGAAAGCGAAAAAATCGAGATCTTAAAAATTTCAGATAAACTGGAGTTGGACCTTCAAAAAGTTGAAGAGATTAGAGAGCAGGTAATGGAAGAATTTTTACCAGAACCAGTTGAAAGGGAATTGACTGAAGCTGAAATTTTAAGGGCAACAAAAATTTGGAAATTCTTAAATAAAAAATTGTGGTAGGAGAATAAAATCAAATGAAAAATAATCATTATATCTCGACAGATTTTTTAATTGTGGGATCTGGACTTGCTGGATTACGATGTGCAATAGAGCTTTCCAGAAATGGTTATAAGGTTGCAGTTGTAACAAAAAAGAAGGTTGATTTTGGATCAAGCTCTCTTGCTCAAGGTGGAATATCAGCAGTAGACCCGGAGCGGGAGAAAAATGGCTCAGACAGTTATGAAATGCACTTTAAAGATACGATGAAAGCTGCCTGCGGGATAAGCAATGGTGAATTGACCAGGAAATTTATAGAATCCTCCTATGATGATGCAATAAAATTTATGATAGAATCTGAGATTCCTTTTTCAAGAAGTAAAAATAGCGATTATCCTTATGAACTTCACCAGGAGGGAGGGCATTCCAGACCAAGAGTATTCTGTGTTGGAGATTATACAGGTAAAGCCATAATGGATTCATTGATTAAAATTGTAGAAAATGATCCAAATATAACAGTTTATGAAGATCATTCCGCCATAGATCTTATTACAAGTAAAAACTATTCAGAGGGAGACTTACAGATACAGTGTCTTGGAGCCTATATTTATGATAAGAAAAATGATGAAGTGCTTACTTTTGAAACCAGATCTGTTTTTCTAGCGACGGGTGGTGCAGGAAGGATTTTCCTTTTTACTTCAAATAATCAGGTTTCTACTGGAGATGGTATTGCCATTGCTTATCGTGCAGGTGCAAGTATTTCAAACCTTGAATTCACTCAGTTTCATCCAACGGTATTGTATGGTTATGATGATAATGGAAGAAGCTTTCTGCTGACAGAAGCTCTGCGTGGAAAAAAAATGGGTGCAATTTTATGTCTAAAAAAATCTGGACCAGAATCAAAAATAGATTTTGTAAAGGAATGTGGTTATTCTCCTGATGGCTCTGCTGCAACTAGAGATATCGTGGCAAGAGCAATTGATACTGAAATAAAGCAGCGAGGGATTACAAATGTATTTTTAAATGTTACTCCTGAGGTTACCGGGAAAACAGTAGAGCAGATTAAAGAAGGGTTTCCTCAGATATATAAGAAATTAAAAGAAATAGGATATGATATTACTTCAGAACCAGTTCCAGTAGTTCCTGCTGCACATTATACCTGTGGTGGAGTAAATGTAAATTCTGATGGACAAACAAGTGGTATCTCAAACCTGTATGCAATAGGTGAAGTGTCATGTACTGGAATAATGGGTGCTAATCGTCTGGCATCCAATTCATTGTCTGAAACAGCTCTTTTTGCTTACTGGGCCGCACGTCATGCATGTAGTAATTTTGGAAAGTATAAAAAAAATAACGATCTTCCATTATGGAACAAAGGAATTGCTACTAAAAGTCGTAATAAAAATCTTGTAGGTTATTACTGGGATGAAATAAGACTTTTGATGTGGCATCTTGTCGGTATTGTACGCGATCAGGAAAGACTTCTTATGGCAGAAAACAGGATTGAAAATATTATCAGAGAAATCAGGGCCTATTACTGGAATTATTTTATAACTAGTGATTTTTTAGAACTTAGAAATATTGCTCGTTTAGCTCAATTAACTGTAAAATCTGCATTGTGGAGATGCGAAACCAGGGGAGGGCATTACAGAAGCGATTATCCTGAAAAGGATGAAGTGAATTTCAAGAAAAACAGCCTGGTGTAATTCTATCCCCCGATTCTATTAAGCGTATCCTGTTGATGTTCTGTCCAGAATGAAACGACTTCATAACCAATATAAATTGCAACAGTAACAAAAATTAAAAAACCACCAATAGTAGCTAATGTCTTGATCTCTTTTTCAGATTCTTCAAGGTATGTATTTCCAAGCTGAGTAGCCATGTCACCAACATTCCCCGTAGTTTCAGCTGTTTCCATGTAGGCCATTGCATATTGTTCAAGTTCCCCATTTCCAAGGTTTTGTGTAAAGGCCTGTACGAATGTTGAACCATTGTTGGTAATACTTATACCTATATTTTTGAATTTGTTTCCAATAAATGTATTACTACAGCTGCTTGCCGAGAGTTCGATGGCTCTTTTTATATTGATTCCAGAATTCAAAGTAATTCCAAAGGAATTGAAGAACAGGGCATAATTGAATTTTTTTAGTGTTTTTCCAATAAAAGGAATTAACAATATCATGCCTGCTATAAAACTGTTTCCACTCTTGGATATGGCCTTGGTAATGGGTGGAATTAAGAAAATGAATAAATAAGGTATTATTGAAAGAACACCAATTATTGTCAAACACTGGGTAAGTGAAG
This sequence comes from Candidatus Muiribacteriota bacterium, assembly GCA_030633305.1. GTDB lineage: Bacteria > Muiribacteriota > DAOVTB01 > DAOVTB01 > DAOVTB01 > DAOVTB01. The sequence continues at coordinate 5,999 of DAOVTB010000095.1, read as the reverse complement.
ATTTTCCTTGAAAAAATGCTACAGTAGGTAAAAGAGCACAGATGAGGTGATAAAGAAAAATGGGGTATGCAAGTGAAGAAATGATCTGTGTTCTGATTTTACTTAATGTACTGAACCATTGTGAAAGAGAAGCATAGATTGTTTCCAGCTTTCCTGAGGTTTCTCCAACTGCAATCAGCTGGCGTTCAAATTGTGTGAATTGAGAAGGGTATCGCCCCATCAATTCACTGAGTTTCCCTTCGCCATTTTCAAGTAAAGTGGCCATTGTTGGTCCGATTCGATCAAAAGGTTTCGGTTGTTTAAGTCTTAAGGCTTTACTGAGAAGGACACCTGCCTTTTCAGTACTTATCATATTATTGTAAAACTGGGATTTCGCTTTGTATATATGCATGTTTTTTCCATTTTTAAATTATTATTATAATCTTAATAAATTGATAAAGGAATTACAAGAAAAGAAAAGATTATCGCGCAGAGAACGCTGAGAAAGCAGAGAAGAAAAAGAAAACATCGCGCAGAGAGCGCCGAGACCGCAGAGGGGAAATTGAAAAAAATACTCATACTCTGTTTGCTAATAGCTCGCAAATTCGAGAAGTCTCATCCCAAGTCTAAATAATCATCGGCCAGTACCTGTGCCTGGTATTGACATAACATTGATCGAATGAAAGTCATTATGTCACTACCTGGCACATCTTCAGAGTGTCATATAAATATAATAAATTGACACTAACCCTCCAAAGAATTAAAATTATTTCTATGGATGACAGCAAAGGAAAGGAAATCAGATCGGTTACAATTGTAGGGTTAATAGTAAACCTTGTACTTTCAATTATTAAATTTGTTGCAGGTTTTTTTGGTCACAGTCGTGCAGTAATTGCCGATGCGGTACACAGTCTTTCGGATTGCACAACTGATATGGCTGTCCTTATAGGATCACATTACTGGCTAAGCCCCCCGGATGATGATCATCAGTATGGACATGGCCGTATTGAAACGATAGTAACCCTTTTTATTGGATTGGTTTTATTGGCAGCTGGAATTGGACTTGGCTGGAACTCTGTTAGCAATATTCACGAAAAACATTCAAGTACACCTGGTTGGATTGCGGTCCTGGCGGCAGCCATATCGATAATAACGAAGGAAATCCTGTATAGATGGACTATAAAAGCAGGCCGCAGATTAAAAAGCTCTTCTCTTTCTGCAAATGCCTGGCATCATAGATCAGATGCGTTAAGTTCAATACCAACATTGCTGGCTGTAACTGGATCTATTTTATTACCTTCATGGTCTTTTCTGGATCATATGGGAGCAATAATAGTTTCAATTTTCATCATTCAGGCTGCAATAAAAATAATATGGCCTGGTTTAAAGGAATTTATTGATGCTGCGGCTCCACCAGAAGTTTGCGATGAAATTATTTCAACCTGTATGGGTTTTGAAGAAGTAAGACAAGTTCATAAACTTCGTACAAGATATGTTGGAGTAGGTATTCAAGTTGATATACACATTGAAGTCGATGGCAATCTAACAATTACTGAAGGACATGCTATTTCTGGAAAAGTAAAGTATAAGGTCCTGGAGAATGTTTCGGATGTAATGGATGTGTTAATACACATAGAACCTGCAAGCCCGGAATGAGCGAATCTTGAACTTTTCTGCGCCAATTTATGCTTGCGGAGTACACAAAAAGTACACCTCAGCATAAATTGTCTTGAAAAATACAACCTTCATCTCATTCCGGGCTTGCAGGCGAATTGATAATAAATATTATCTAACAAAAAAAAATAGCAACGCTTGGCGATACTGACGTTATGTGATACTATAAATGTAGAGGATCGGATGATAAGATCATTTAAATCAAAAGAAACTGAGAAGATTTGGAATGGTGTAGTTTCAAAGAAATTACCTCCTTCAAACAGATTGGAAATGCTCAAAGGAAAACTTAAGGGTTGGTATAGTATAAGAATTAACGAACAATGGCGTATTTGTTTCAAATGGGAAAATGCTAATTGTTATAACGTTGAAATTATAGATTATCATTAAAAAAATATAGAAAATTAAGGAAAGTATCAGAGGATATTTAGATAGGGAGGTCTTTATGGATAAGTTATTGAATGTTCATCCTGGTGAGGTATTACTAGAAGAATTTCTAAAACCACTAGAGATTACTGCATATAGATTAGCAAAAGATTTGAATCTTCCACAGACAAGAATATCTCAAATTATAAAAGGAAAAAGAAGTATTACTGCAAATACTGCTCTAAGGCTATCCAAATATTTTTTAACCACTCCACAATTCTGGTTGGGACTTCAGAACGATTATGATTTAGAACGAGAAAATAAAACTATAAGTGAGACTTTAAATAAAATCACTTCATTTCAGCAAGCAATATAATTTGAGAATGCTGAATCAAGGTACTATATTAAACTTGAAAACTCTTTATATATCACTTGTTTGAATTATATCATAAAATTATGTATAGTTCAAATTTTCGTGATTTTGGTAAAATTACTGCCACAATTTAATTGCTGTAATCTTTTTTTTTTAAACATTGAAAATATTGATATAAAAAACTAAACTTGAAAGGATACTGGTTTTTCCAAGTTGGATATTAGTATAGCAATATATTTGAAAATATGAATAATAAGGCGATATGAAAGAAAACCAAAATATTGAGTTTAAGTGTAATTGGCGTGATGAATATCTTAAATGGATATGTGGTTATGCCAATGCTGAAGGTGGCATATTATATATAGGTAAAGATGATGCAGGGAGAATAACAGGCTTATCTGATTCGAAAAAATTACTTGAAGATATTCCAAATAAGGTCCGTGATATTCTGGGTATAATTGTTGATGTCAATCTTCATTCTGAATCTGTTGGGGAATACCTGGAAATAGTTGTAGATTCCTATCCCTATCCTGTAAGTTACAAGGGTCAATATCATTATCGTAGTGGAAGTACTAAACAAGAATTAAAGGGTGCTGCCCTTGATAGATTTCTTTTGAAAAAACAGGGGAAACATTGGGATGGTGTCCCGGTTCCTTATGTAACTGTTGCTGAGCTTGAAAAACATATGATTGATTCTTTTCGAAAGAGAGCATTAACCAGTAAACGATTATTTTCTGAAGTATTAAATGAATCTGATAAACTTTTACTTGAAAAGCTTCATCTTTTTGAAGGTGAATATCTAAAACGAGCAGCAGTTTTGTTTTTCCATCCTGATCCTGAAAAGTATGTTACTGGTGCATATATAAAAATTGGTTTTTTTAAAAGTAATTCAGATCTTTTATATCAGGATGAAATACATGGTAATTTAACTTCACAAGTTGAAAATACAATTGATCTTTTGACTACCAAGTATTTGAGAGCTCTCATATCATATGATGGAATACAACGGGTTGAAACTTTTCCAATACCTGAAGATGCGATTAGAGAAGTTCTTCTTAATGCCGTGGTTCATAAAGATTATGCTAGTTCTATACCTATTCAAATAAGTGTATATGAAGACAAAATTATGTTTTGGAATCCTGGTGTTCTTCCTGATGGCTGGACAGTAGAAACCTTGATCGAAAAGCATGCATCACAGCCGTTTAATCCTGATGTAGCCAATGCCTTTTTTAGATTTGGAATGATTGAAGCTTGGGGTCGTGGCATCGAGCGTATTATGGGATCTTGTAAAGTTGCAAAGGTTGATGTACCAGAATTTCGACAGGAGAAGACTGGATTGTGGGTAGAATTTTCTTTTTCTCATGAAAAACTCTCAAAAAATAAAAGTACTACCCAAAAGACTACCCAAAAGACTACCCAAAAAAAAATTGTTGATCTGATAAAAAATAATCCAAAAATTACTCGGAAAGAATTGGCAAATGTACTTGGTATAAGTAGTAATGGAGTTAAGTATCACTTGAAAAAATTAAAGAATGCAAAAATTATTCAGCATGTTGGATCTGTAAGAGCTGGTCACTGGGAAGTTTTAAATAATAAATAGTCTTTTTCTAAAATTTATCTTGGAACAGGGTGGTGTATATGTGGTTTGAAAAATTAACAGGATAAAAATAAGAATGCCATGTTTCAGGTTGCGTCGCAATTCAATCTTCTTGAAATGGTTTCACCTGGTGTAACTCCAGAAGAAGGTGTTGGAAGATATGAACATGATCACACGCAGGGGCCAGCATGTGCAATCGCTTGTGGTGTTGGTACTATTTACAGGAATTATTTTGAAGCTATTCAGTCTTTTTATTTTCCAACATATCATAAAATTCATGGAGTTTATTTCTAAGTATCTCTTTTGGAATCAATTTAGTTTCATATTCCGAAATAACTGTTGGACTAACAGAACGACTGAGTGAAAATTTTACAACTTCATCATTTTTTTCGCGGCAGAGTAGAACACCAATACTCGGATTTTCATGTGATAATTTGATATTTTGGTCCAGGACTTCAAGATAAAATTCAAGCTGTCCCAGATGAGATGGATGGAATTTATCAGTTTTAAGTTCAAAGTCAACTAGACACTGTATCTTTTTGTAACACAAAGATGAATATAAAACTCTCTTTCTTCAACTGTTTTGAGTGTCATAATTCGTCTATTATGGGTCCAGCTTAATTGTGTACACAGTGTGGACAGTTTTATATGTTTCATAAAATTGCTTCATTCTCCACAAATTTCTAGCTGAAAAACTTTTTAACTCAGAATCTTGAAGAAGGAGATAATTTGCAAGCTCCTTTACTATGCCCTGCTGTGACCAAAGAAAAAGATTCTTCCGAAAAAGAATGTTTAAACAGGCCTGTTGATATATCTTCAATTAAATTATACATATAACTAAATCAAAGAATAGATAAATTTTACATTTGAAATGAACAGTACTTTCACAGAATCTATGTTTAAAGAGAAAAAAACTCATTAAACACTAAAAATATATTGATAATATCAAAAGTATGAATTATAATGAGTAAAATATTGTACAAAGGACTAAAAATGTTATTAAGTTTTTCTGTAAAAAATTGGATGTCCTTTAGGGACGAAACTAATTTTTCAATGGTTGCCAGTCGTGAAAGGCAGCATGGTGAAAGAATACCAAAGATTAAAAAATATCAAACTAGAGTTCTTCCAATTGCTGGTATATATGGCGGTAATGCTTCTGGAAAAACAAATTTTTTTAAGGCTTTGAATTTTGTAAAAGGTTTCGTTACGAAAGGAAATCAGCCTGATAGTTTAATTCCAGTTGAACATTTTAAGCTTGATCCATTATGTAAAATGCAGCCTTCTGAATTTAAAATTGAGATATTGGTAAATGAAGTAATATACGAGTTTAGTTTTGCTGCAACTAAAAAAGAAGTTATTTATGAAAAACTTGTAAAAATTTCAAGTTCAAGTGAAAAAACAATGTATCACAGAGTTGAAGGGAAACCTAACTTCCATAAATCGGTCTCTGACCTTTTTTTGGATTTCGCCTTTAAAGGAACCCGAGATAATCAGTTGTTTCTTACAAATTCGGTATTTCAGAAAGTAAATCTATTTCAACCTGTATATAATTGGTTTAAGTATTCCCTGGAACTTATTGCTCCGGATTCAAGATTTGAACCTTTTGAACATTTTATAGATGATGAAAATCCTCGATACAATGATTTTAATGACATGATTTCTAAATTAGATACAGGCATTTCCCGGATTGGTGGTGAAGAGATCCCTTTTGAAAATATACCTCTGCCTTCAGCGTTACTGAATATGCTTGAAGAAGATGTCAAAGAAAATATGCCGGTTCGAGTTGTTTCAGGAATTACAGGAGAGAGATTTTTGGTTACAAGAAAAGATGGAGAATTGTGCTCTAAAAAACTTGTAACATTTCATTCAGGAACAAAAGGCTCTGAAATTAAGTTTGATATGAAAATTGAATCCGATGGTTCGAAAAGAGTAATTGATCTTTTACCAGCTTTTCAGGAAATGTCAATACCTCGTTCAACAAAAGTGTATATCATTGACGAAATTGGCCGGAGT
>DAOVTB010000051.1 GCA_030633305.1 Candidatus Muiribacteriota bacterium | reverse complement strand
TCAAGTTCATGAAAGTTGCTTTGATCCCTGTGAAACAGATTGGGGGACGCGTCTTGATATTTGACAAATGCTGGGTCATCATCAATCGTTTCATTTGTCAAATGTCAAGACGCGTCCCCCTGTTGTGCTGTGTAAAACAATGACTGATTTTTTAGTTTATGATAAACTGATATATATTAAAAATCAGGAGAAAATAATGTCAAAAAGATTAGTATTTATAGTTTTATTTATATGTATGGCACTGGTGGCTGGAAATACATTTGATTTTTCGATGAAGTGGATTGCATTGACAGGCGGTACTATTTATGCAACTCCTTCTTTATATGATATGAATAGAGATGGCTCGGCCGATATCATAATTGGATCCAGTGATAATATCTGTTATGTAATAGATGGAAAAAAAGGTGATGTATTGAAAAAATTCCCGGCTGATTCAGGAATTAAACATTCAGCTGCTATATGTGATCTTGATAATGATTCCATTGATGATATTGTTTTTGGAACTACAAGGGGGACTGTATTTGCATTTTCTTTTTCAAAGGGAAAACTATGGAGTGTAAATCCTGGAAATAAGGAAATTACTGGAAGTCCTGCCTGTGCAGATGTAAATAATGATGGCATTTCAGATATTATAATTCCATGTAAAAAGTATCTTTTTGCTTTAAACGGTAAAAATGGTAGCACTATATGGACATTTGATGGACAGGGTGAATTGAATTCTACTCCGGCCCTCAGGGATGTAAATAATGATGGAATTCCTGAAATATTCATCGGGAATTCTTTTGGCCAGATGTTTGGTATAAATGGAAAAAATGGTATTCGTCTCTGGAATTTTGTTACCAGAGAAGAAATCACTTCTTCGCCAGCAATTGCAGATGTTAATGCTGATGGATTTCCTGAAGTGGTTTTTGGAAGTACTAATAAAAGTCTGTATGTGTTAAATGCTAAGAATGGTGGATTCCTGTGGCAATTTAAAAATAAAGCAAAGATTACTCAGGGACCGGTAATTACAAAAATTGATGATGATGAATTTCAAGACATCCTTGTTCCTACAGAAGATAAGTTTATTTATGGTCTTTCCGGAAACAGTGGGAAGAAATTTTTCAGGTATAAAACTGGACATCGTGTTACTAATATTCCAGCACTTGTTGATCTTGACGGAAATTCAAAACCTGAACTCGCAGTTTCATGTCTGGATCAGGTTTTACATATTGTGAAAATAAAGAGATCAGAAAAAGGAAGGATGAAAAGAGAACTGCTGGAATATACTTTTGAAGGAAGAAGAAATAACTCATATAGTAGTGTTGTTGCTGGTGATGTTGATTCTGATGGTAAAATGGACATTATTCTTTGTACCGGATCAAAAGTAAATGTTTTTACGACATCTAAAACCTGTAGTAAAGGAAGTCTGCCTTGGCCTACTTATAAGGGAAATTACATGAGAGATTCTTTTTACCGTGATGGATCAGTTTCTTCAACTCCTAAAGCTACTGTCAAAAAAATAATTTCAAACAAGAAGATTTCGAATAAGGAAGTGTCACAAGTTTCATCGCTTAGTATAAAAACATCACTTTTGAAGATAAAATTGATGTTGAAAAGAAATAAAATAGATGAGGCTATGGAGAAACTTGATTCTGTTTCAGAAGATATAAAAGGCATAAGTGATCCTGTAGAAAGGAAAAAACTGGAGAAAATAATTGAGAAGATTATTAATTCGATTGAATAGCGATATGCGGACCCCTTTTTTTGTTATAAACATACTCTTGATTGTATTTTTTTTGTTTGAAACCAGTTGTTTTGGATTCAGTTTCGGTGTTGTCGGAGGTACTGGTGAAGAGATTGAATCAAAACTGATATCTCAGAAAATATTCAATGAAATAGCAATGATATCACCAGAATTTGTTATTAATACCGGTGGGATATTCAATAATACTATGTTTGATTTCTCAAATGATTTTTCAAGAAAAATGTTTGAGCAATATAGAAAATATGGAATTAAGATTCATGCTGTTGCCAGCCCAATGGATATTGAAAATGATCAAAATGCTAAAGAATTTAAAAACTATTTTGGATCTGTTTCAAAATCCTTTCATTTTGACAACTCATTTTTTATACTTTTTAATCTTGTAAAACGTAGTTCAAAAAATGCAGTTATTGAAATGGAAGATTATCTTTGGCTTGTAAAGGAATTTGAAAAATCCAGAAAATTTAAAAATTGTTTCCTTATCATTCATTTTCCCATTTTAGGGGCATTGGAAAGGTATCCAGGATCATATTGGGAAGAACAGAAATGGTATAAAAAAATCCTGGAGTTGATTATGAATGTACCCAATTTGAGGTATGTGATTCAGGGTTACGAAAAGCTTTTTTCACTTAGAACTAAAGGTGAAGTGAATTTCATGACAAGTTCTGGAGGAGGTCGCCCTCTTGAAGCAATTCCTGCGGATGGTGGTTATTTTCATTATGTCATTTTTAACGTTGAACCCGATGAAATTACATATAATACTTATTCTCCATTTGGGATTGACTATAAAGTCTATCCTGAAAATACTGGAAATAGAACAAAAGTGAAGATTATTGTTTCAAATGTTCTTTGCAACGAGCTCTATGCCACGCCATTTAATGGTATAAGGGTGCTTATGCCTGCGGCAGAGTCATACAGAGTTGTTACGTCAAATCCAACAGTAAAGATCAGGTCTTTGATCCCTGTTATGGGGAGAAAAAAAATTGTTGTTCTTTCAATGCAGAGTTCCAAAAAAACAAATAGATTCGGGCAGCATGAAGAAATAATTCTGGAGGTTGTACGTTAGTGGTTTCCAATTCTCGAAAACTAGGTGACAAGGGTGAAGATACTGCTGCAGACTTTTATATATCAAAAAACTATAGTGTTTTGACACGAAATTTCGTAACTAAAATTGGAGAAATAGATCTTATTTGCATGAAAAATGATGAGATTGTCTTTGTTGAAGTGAAAATTGAGAATCCGGACTTTCCAGCTCTGGAACGTGTAAACAGGCGGAAATTTGAAAAAATTAAAAAAAATGCCCAGGTCTATTTAAAGATGTATACTCAATATGATAGACTTAATATCAGATTTGACCTTATTATTGTAGATAAATTCACATTTGAATGCGATTATTATCCAGGAGTATATTTTGATTAAATTATCGGTATTTGGACTTGTTATCATTGCCGCGGTAGTATTTTTTTCTTATTTGTACCTGTTTATTACAGATATAGAAGATGCTTATTTTCAATTTACTGCCAGGTCATCCATGGTAAGTGATTTTATTGTTGAAAAGATAAAATCATCTGAAAATATTGAAAAGATAATTGCAGATTTGAAATATGCCCGGGATATCCAGAAAATTGTATATGATGGCAAAGAACATGATTTCAGAAAAGACACTGATGGTACAATTGGTCTAGAAAGATTAGTGAAGAATGATAAAAACGCTATATTTTACTTTTCTAAAACTCGTTATAACAAACTTGTTCATGAAAAAAGATATACGTATCTTATTCAATTCTTTTTGTTTATTCTTACCTTGCTTTTAATGCATCTTATTTACAAGATTACAAGAAAAGAAGTTGAAGAAAGGGATTTTATAGAGATTCAGAATAAGAGTATTGAACTTAAAAAGAAGGTCAGTTATCTTGAAACAACATATGAAGTTGGTAGAACAGTTGTAACTGAACTTGTTCTGGATAAACTTCTGGAAAAGATCATTGTAAAGATAAGTGAAGTTTATGGTGAAGTAAAACGGATCTCAATAATGTTGTATGATCCATCCAGAGATATTCTTGAAATAAGAAGTTCAAGAGGATTGAGTGAGGAAGTTATTGCAAAAGGATTTATCAGAACAGAAGATGGAATTTCTGGGACAGTATTAAAAAGTGGAAAGGCTATGCTGATTAACAGTGAGGAAAAATCTGTTGAAAGTGAAAAATTGATCAATATAAGTGAAATAACCTCTTCCATGTGCGTGCCGATTAAATATGACAAGGATGTAATAGGAGTAATTTCTATATCAGACAGGAACAATGGTGAGAAATTTGATCAGGAGGATCTTGCTCTACTTGAATCGTTATCCTATTATGTTGCAATTGCTTTGAATAATGCGAAATTATATGATGAAGTTGATAGTAAATTATTGATTTTATCATCCCTTCAGATAATGACAGGATTGATAAATTCTGATCTTGAATCCTGTAAGATGTTTGAAGTGGTTGAGAATATGACTAATAAGATTATGCCTGAAGTAAAAGATATTTATATTTTTCAGTATGATGAAGAAAAAAGAAAACTATGGAATGAACATTATGAATTTAAAATAGATAATGATACAAGTTTGTTTGGATATATACTGCATAAAGGTGAACCTGTCACTTTTTCTTCAGATGATAAAAAAATTTTTACAGAAATCGAAATAGATTTTATTAGAAATGCGGCTGCATTACCATTCAGAATTAAATCGGAATTTGTCGGATTAATTCTTTTGACGGATAAAAAAGGGATTCCATTTAATGAAGGGGACATAAAATTAATAAATATTATCTGTAACGGGCTAGCTATTTCAATAAAAAATAAAAGGTTATACAATGACCTTGATTCCAGTTATTACATGGCTGTAAGAGCATTAGCCAATGCAATTGATGCCAGCGATACGTATACACATGGTCATAGTCTCAGGGTTACAGAATATTCATTACTTATTGGTCGTGGACTTGAATTAAAAGAAGAAAAATTGAAATCTCTTCAATTTAGTGCCATGTTGCATGATGTTGGGAAAATAAGCATTAAAAGTGAAGTCTTATCCAAGCCTGGAAAACTGAATGAAGAAGAATTTGAGATGATTAAGAAGCATCCTGAAAATGGAGCTACAATAATTGCTCCTGTTGAAATATTCAAAGAAAAAATACCAGGAGTAAAGTATCATCATGAAAAATTTGATGGTACTGGTTATCCTGAGGGATTAAAGGGCGAGGAAATCCCATTGATTGCAAGAATAATAACTGTTGCAGATGCTTATGATGCTATGACTTCTACTCGTCCATATCGTAGCGCTTTGACTGATGAAATTGCTAAGGAAGAGATTAATAAAAACTCTGGCAATCAGTTTGATCCTGAAATCGCAAAATTATTTCTGGAAATTTTAGATACTAAAAAAAATATAATTGATAGAATAAAATCTTTGGGGAAATAAATATGAAAACTATTTTAATGTATGCTTTACTTTTACTACTGCTTTTGATCGTTCCTATTGCTGTGTCAACAGCTTCATTGTATACAGGTTATGACGCACATATGGACTTTAAAAAAGATGAAATTATCATCAAATATCTTGCCAGAATCAGTGAATCATTTAATATGGAGATTGAAAAAAAGCTTACAGATATAAAAACAATAGTCAAAAATTTTGATCACAACCAGTTGACTAAAGCAACTAGTCTTAAGATTGTACCTCAGGCATTTGTTTTGAACGATGGGGTTTTTGTGGGAGCAAGTACAGAAGAACTGAAAAATTATTTTGATAAGAGAAATCATATTGACTCTGTAATACAGGATACTGGAAGACGGGGCTTTTTCTTCAGCTATTTTGGTCTCAATCGATATGTATTTGTAGTTCCTGCAGATGAAGAACAACGTCGATTTTATGTTTTTCTAATCGATGCTACAGAAATTCTGGATAGAATAATTGGTAGAAAAATTTTCTCAAATTTTTCTGTGATCTATGTTAATTCATCAAGCGAGATTCTTATTCCTACTAAATATATGGATATCGATACTAAACGTCTTATATTAATTGAAAAAGACAGCGAGACTTTTAGCAAGTTGAAGGATCCGGGTATTACTGATACATGGACCTATGATAAAAAAGATACACAGATAAGATTTTTTGGAGTTCAATCAAAAAGTATTTTTCTTTCAGAAGGTAAATTTGTTGGAGTACTATTCCAGAAAGAACGTTTAAAAAGTTTTCTGAATGAATATAAAGTTTTGTTTTACGAATTTGGTTTTCTTATTCCACTGATTTTTCTTTTGGTAGTAGTGATTCTTGTAAAAGTTAATAGAAAAAGCAAAATGATGCTCCAGAAACTTGATGAGAATGTTAAATCAATTCAGGAAAATCCTTTTGATACTGAAAATACCTTTCAAATGCATGAATATGATGAGTTTCGTGAGCCTATCATGTCTATTCTGAATGAAGTTCGATTTCAGAAACTTCAGATTAATACTTTTGATGAAGTCGGTTTTGTCATGTTAAATATTTTCGATATTAATACTTTGTTAAAAGCTGTTATTAAAAGTATTGAAAAAATATTGTCTGCAACAAGGACATCAATTGTTCTTATTAATGAAAAAGATGGATCCTTTTATATAAAGATGGCAAGTGGATTCATGGATGAGACGAAAGATTGCAATAATATGCCAGTAAAGGGTGGTGGTAAAATTATTGATTATCTTATTCAACGTGGAGAAAGCCTTCTGGTAGAAGACATAAATTCAGACCCAAGATTTTCTGATTATCAGGGGGGACAGTCATACAGGTCATCTTCTTTTATTGCCAGCCCAATTATGGCAAATAGAAGGATAATCGGTGTAATCTCAGTTACTGATAAAGAAAGTGGGGAAAGATTCTCTAAGGAAGACCTGTCTGTTCTTAATATTTTCACAAGATATATTGGTACTGCGTTTTCAAATTACAGAATGTATAAGAAAAAGCTCTTTGAAAATGTTGAAATTAAGAAAGTAGAATTTCTTAAAGAAATTTATTCAGCACTTTATTCGACTGAATTTAACAAGATGATATCGGGTAATGGAATATCTGTAAGGCATCATATTGAAGTAACAAAACAGTTTGGTGGAGACTTTTTTGATTTTATCAAGGTGGATGATGATAAATATGTATTGATAATGTCTGATACTTCTGGAAGCGGTTTTGGTTCAATTATGAATATTGCTTTTTTCAAAAGCATAGTCTATGCGAATTTAATCGGAAATAAGGATTTACAATTTAAGAAGTTGTTTGAAAAAATAAATGAAGATCTAATAAAGATAATTCCTCAAACGACATTTTTTACTGCGTTTGCGGCGTTATTTGATATGACTAGAAAAAAGATTGACTACATCAATTTCGGTTTTCCTACACCTTTGATTATAAATAGAGGAGTTGATGGAAAAAAACAGAAGATTCTAAAGGGTGGAAACCTGATGCTTGGAATTTTTAATGATGCCAATATTGAAGTTCATTCTGAAGAATTCACAAGTGATGATATTCTGATAATTTATTCAGATGGAATAGTTAAAAACCTTAATTATCTCCAGGAAAAGTATCCTATTATGGAAATGAATGACGGATTGTTGAATGAAATTGATAAAGAGAGTGATGTAGAGAAATATTCCCAATTTATTTTCGATGATATTAAGACTTTTTATGGATATAAAGAACTAGAGGATGACATTTCACTCGCTGTAGTAAAATTTGATTAACTAAGGTCAATATGCTCTGGCGAGATATTTCCCTTTATCATTTTTAATAACCGTACAGATTTTTTCTTTTTCTGTTTCATGTGAAAGTGCAAGTACATGTTGATTTTCAAGTGCTTCTTTCAGGAATGTTCTTTTAAAATTTAAAGTATCTCTTGGAAAAAGATCAGTTGCACTTACCCAGGGGAGATTGATATTTGTTCTGAGAGGAAACATATCTCCTGTGAAAATAAAATCACTTGATCCAGTTCCTTTGATCCTGATCATTTGATGTCCGCAACTGTGAGCACCAGAATATTGTAAAGTTATCTGATCGTCTGCTATAGTTTCATTTCCATCAATAAATTTGATCATATTTGGTGGGATTGGCGTAAAGTTATTTTGAAAATATGTTCCTCTTGTTCTTTCATCAGGCGACATGGCATCGTCCCATTCTTTTTTCTGGAAAATATACTTGGCTTTTGGAAAACAGGGAACAGTTTCATCATCCTGGATTTTTGTATTTCCACCACAGTGATCAAAATGAAGATGAGTAGGAATCACGTGTGTAATGTCATCTGGTGTTAAGTTTAATTCTGCAAGTCGTTGACCCAGTATATCCTGAACAGAGTCAACAGCTAATATTTTGCGCAATCGATCATCCATTTTAGTTCCCAGACCAGTATCTATTATGATATTGCTTTTTCCACACTGAATCAAAATTGTATTCAGATTAAGTTCAAGATAATTATTTTCATCTACCTTAAAATGTTTTTTCCACATTACTTTTGGTACAAGCCCAAAAATTACACCACCATCAATTTTGTATTTACCAAGTGAAAAATGAAGTATTTTGCATTTATTCCAAATTATTTCTCTTATCATTTTATTTTTCTTTTAATCCTTTTACCCAGTCTTTATATTCATATTTAAAATCTTTTCCAGTTATTTTTTTTAATGCTTCAACACAATGAGCATAAGTACATACAACTCCATCCTCTTTATTTCGATTCTCAATTTTTTTCAGAACACTTAAAAGATATGGAATTGATTCTTTGTTGCCTGAATCTATCAGAATAAGTAATGCATCATGATGATTTCCAAAAGGAAAACTTAGTATTTTATGAGCTAATTCTCTTTGCTCCTTATGTGATGGTTTACTCTTAAACCATTCCGTGTCCATGATTTTTCTGTTTGGAATAAAGACATTCACATAAAAGAACATAATTGATGCAATGATTATGACAAATGATACTGTTGTTATAATCCATATTTTTTTCTTCATATTTAAATAATATCATAAATCTTTAACATAAAAATGAAAAAATGCTTACTATCAAAAAGTTGACATCATATGTGTTTTGAGCTAAAATGGCGTAAATCAAGCTGATATACTGTAATTGAGGTAAAATAAATGGTAGAAATTAACATTGAAAATAATAATGAAGAAAAAAGCGAAAAGGTAACCCAGGATTTTGTAAGAACGATTATTGCAGAAGATCTGGCTTCCAATAAACATGACGGCCGTGTAGTAACACGTTTTCCACCTGAACCTAATGGATATCTTCATATTGGACATGCAAAAGCATTCTGTTTGAATTTTGCTGTTGCAAAAGAAAATTCTGGTCAGTGTAATCTGCGCTTTGATGATACTAATCCAAGCAAGGAAGAAACAGAATATGTAGAAGCAATTCAGGAAGATATAAAGTGGATGGGTTGGGACTGGGGAGAAAACCTTTTTTATGCTTCTGATTATTTCCAGAAAATGTATGAATATGCAATCGATCTTGTAAAAAAAGGTAAGGCATACGTTTGTGACCTAAGTGCTGAACAGACTAGAGAGTATAGAGGTACTTTGACTGAACCTGGAAAGAACAGTCCATACAGGGATAGATCAATAGAGGAAAATCTGGATCTTTTCAAAAAGATGCATGACGGAGAATTTGATGAAGGAGCCTGTGTTTTAAGGGCAAAAATTGACATGACTTCAGGCAATATGAATATGCGTGATCCCATTATGTACAGGATCATAAAAATCCCTCACCATAGACAGGGTGACAAGTGGTGCATTTATCCGACTTATGACTGGGCTCACGGTCTTGAGGATTCAATTGAAGGAATAACTCATTCGCTTTGTTCACTGGAATTTGCAGAACATAGACCTCTGTATGACTGGTATCTTGATGAACTTGATGTATATCATCCCAGACAATATGAATTTGCACGATTAAACATTAATTACACAGTGTTAAGCAAAAGGAATCTTAGATCTTTAGTTGAGAAAAATATTGTTCAGGGTTGGGATGATCCAAGGATGCCAACAATCTCTGGTTTAAGACGCAGGGGATATACACCTGAAGCAATAAGGACATTTATTGAACAGATAGGTGTTGCGAAAACTCAGAGTACCGTTGATGTATCCATGTTGGAACATTTTCTGAGACAGGATCTGAATGATAGATGCCCAAGGGTATTGTGTGTACTTGATCCATTAAAGATAGTTATTGATAACTATCCAGAAGATAAAGTAGATATACTCCAGGCGCAGAACCATCCAAAGGATCCTGATATGGGAACAAGAGAAGTTCCTTTTACAAGGGAGCTTTATATTGAAAGATCTGATTTTATGGAAGTTGCTCCGAATAAAAAATTCAAACGTCTTGTTATTGGACGGGAGATCAGACTTAGATATGCATATTTTATTACTTGTAATGAAGCCATTAAGAATGAAGCTGGTGAAATAGTTGAACTCAGATGTACTTATGATCCAGAAACAAGGGGAGGTTCAGCTCCTGATGGACGTAAAGTAAAAGGAACCATACACTGGGTTTCTGCTGAAAAAGGCATTCCAGCAGAAATAAGGCTTTATGACAGACTGTTTAAAGAAGAAAGTCCTGAGGCTGGTAACAGGGATTTTATGGAATGTGTCAATGAAAATTCATGTGAAATTTTGCAGGGATGCATTTGTGAGCCTGGATTAAAAAACGCTCCAGCGGAAAGCCGTTTTCAATTTGAAAGGCAAGGTTACTTTGTAGTGGATAGGATGGATTCAACTCCTGAAAATCTTGTTTTTAACAGGACAATTACCCTGAGAGACACCTGGGCAAAAATTCAAAAGAAGATGACTTAACGATGACTAAGGTAATCTGGAAACCAGGTACTGTAATATATCCATTACCGGTTGTAATGGTTTCATGTGGTGAAAAAAGAGAAGAATACAATATTATTACAGTTGCCTGGACAGGTACAATCTGTACTGAACCTGCAATGACATATGTTTCCATCAGAAAAGAACGTTTTTCCCATGATATCATTAAACGTACCGGATCTTTTGTAATCAACCTTATTACAAAGGATCTTGTATTTGCTACGGATTTCTGTGGAGTAAAATCGGGTCGCAAGGTCGATAAGTTTGCAGAATTGGATTTGACTCCAGTCCCATCAGAAACAGTAGCAGCTCCTCTCATTAAGGAATGCCCTGTAAATATAGAATGTAGCGTTGTTGAAATCAAAGAACTTGGAAGTCACGATATGTTTCTGGCCAAAGTCACCAGGGTTAATGCTGATAAAAAGTATATCAACAAAAAAGGTGCATTCCAGTTTCATAAGATCGAACCCGTTAGTTATGCTCATGGTAAATACTATGTTCTCGGTTATGAAGTTGGGTCTTTTGGTTATTCTGTTAATAAGAAGAAACATCGGGGTAGGAATAGCTGAGGAAAAATTTCTTGTTGTCGCCCAAATAAATAATTCCCCAAGAATTTTTATTACGCAGTTTGACAGGTTTAGACATCTGTAATTTGCTCCTTTTAATCGCCCACATCCTGTGGACAAGACTCGACATCCATGTCTCGGACATTGTATCTTTATTAAAAGTAGCTGCAAACAGCTGTTTTGGGTAAAAAAAATAAGAAAACTAAACCTTCAAAAGGCTCCATAAAAATACTTGTGAAATTATTTATTTAAACATTCACATTCGAAACTTCTTGGACATAATTCCTGATTAGTTTTCGAACTTGATTTTTTCATTATTTCTAGAAAAGCCAACAAAGTATTAAATTATGGGTGTTTGACAATTGACGTTTTTACTTTTAAAACCTTGTTTTTCAAATCTATTAGATATTTTGAATACACATGTCTTCGTTATTTCAGGAAACAATTTGTCAATTTCTGTAAATAAAAAAAACATCGGGGTAGGAATCGTTGATTCATTATAAAAAACAGACGGGTAATTAATTATTTATCTGTTTTTTTATCCAGTCTATTGCTTCTTCTGTAATCTTTAATGCATCTAAGTATTCACTTTTTTCAACAGGAGTGTAGTCACCAGGATATCTCGTTTGTACTGCATAATCTTCTAACTCGATAGTTCGCCTAAGTTCTTCAGGATAATTTGTGATTGTTTCAATTACGTTTAGTAGAATTTTAAAGGAATGTGTTTTAGGTGGTTCAATTTCATTATAAATCAAATAGGCTTTTATTGCTTTTTCAGCTGCTTGTTGTAATTGAAAACATAAATCTTCATAAAATATATCATCATGATCATCTATTTTTCCAAGTGATAAAGCACTTTCTGCTCTTTTAATCCAGGCATCATAATTATTATCCATAAAGAACAATTCCTTCTGACTTGATTTGTTTGTATATATAGCCAATCTCATTAATGTTTTTATTCCATTTTTTTAGAGTTGTTGCTAACAAATCAACTTCTTTTTCTATATGGTTTTTTAATAATTCATAATTTATTTTTCTTGTTATTACTCTTTCATTTTTTATGTTATCTTTTATTACAAGAATATCATAATCACTACTTTCTGTGATTTCACCACGTGCTCTAGAACCAAATAATATAATTTTATCTGGAGAAACAGCATTGATAATTATTTCTCGGATTTTTTGCAAGATTTTATCATCTTTTATATTATAAATCATATAATGCCTCAAAATAATTATATCAGATACTTTTTAATTTTTCCACAGGTTATTTCTAATCCATGATTTCATGGATACAATAGTTAATTCTTATTTTTTTTCACTACTATTAAGCAAAGGATTATTTGAGTTAAAACTGTAAGACGTGATACAATAAATTTGTTTAATAGATTATAAAATAAGGAGAAATTATTATGAAAAGATTAGTATTACTAGTAGCAATTATCGTTGCCCTTACGGGGAGCATTTTCTGTGCTGAAAAAATAAAGATGATCTCATTTGAAGATCTGAAAAAAAGTCTCGAAGGAAAACCAGCGATAAGTGTTGGATTTGATGTTGATGATACAGTTCTTTATTCATCACCAGGATTTTATTACGGTAAGATGAAATATTCTCCAAAAGGTTATTCATTTCTTGGAAATAAACAGTTCTGGTTTGAAATGAACAATTATCTTGATATATACAGCCTTCCTAAAGACATTGCAAAAAAAGTTATTAGATTCCATAAAAAAAGAGGGGATAATATCTTTTTTATTACAGCTAGAAATGAGACAAAAACAGAAGTTGTTACGGAAATACTTGAGAAAATTTTTGATATCAAGAAAATGAATAAAGTGATATTTACTGGACATAAAAAAGGTGAAAACCTCAAAGTTAAACCCATTAAAGATAACAATATTAAAATCTATTATGGTGATTCTGACAGTGATATAACAGCTGCTCAGGAAGCTGGAATTCGTGGAATTCGTATTATGAGAGCAGGAAATTCAAGTCATAAACCTATGCCAAAAAATGGAAACCTCGGAGAAGAGGTCCTGGAAAATTCTGAATTCTAAACCCGAACATTGAACGAGCGAATCTTGAAATTTTCTGCATAAGGATATACCAACCTTCATCTCGTTCAAAGCCCGGATTCGATTTCTTAAAAGTCTACAAATACTGGTGAAATATGTGGGTTAATTCGGTCTCGATCCCTGTTAGAGAACTTGTTTCAAATTATTATCTAAGTGGCGATCTGGGTATGGATTTTATGAGTCCTGCACGAGCTCGTGAAGGAACCAGAATCCATACTAAAATTCAGAAATCAAGACCCGAAAACTATGTTTCAGAAGTCGGTATCAGTGATTGTATTTACGAAGAGACTGTTGAACTTGAAGTTACTGGACGTATCGATGGGGTATACATTTATGATGATAAAGTCATTATTGATGAGATCAAGACAACCTATTTAGACTTAGATATTCTTGAAGCAAATCCAAAAAAAACTCATCTCGGACAACTTAAATGTTATGCTTACATGTATGCAAAACGTAATGATATTAAGCATATTCATTTACAGTTGACCTATTACAACATGAATTCAAAAGAGATCAGAGAATTAAGCTGGGAATGTACTATTGAAGAGCTTCAAAGTTTTTTTCTCAAACTTGTAGAATCTTTTCTAAAACCTTTAAAATCTGATATTGAATGGAAAAAAAAGAGAAACGAATCAGCCCGGTTACTTCAATTTCCACATCCCATCTTTAGAGAGCATCAAAGGGAGATGGCTATCTGGATATACAGAACGATTGTAAATCAAGAGCAACTTCTTATTCAAGCTCCAACTGGAACCGGAAAAACAATAGCATCACTTTTTCCAGCAGTTAAATCTTTTGGAGAAGAAAAGATATCCAGAATATTTTATCTTGCTGCCAGGACTACTGGAAAGGAAATCGCAGAGAATTCTATTAAAGCTATGAGGAAAGCAGGATTGAAATTAAGAAGTATAATTCTAACTGCTAAAGAAAAAATTTGTTTTAATCCAGACTGTAAATGTGATGCTCTTGAGTGTGAATATGCAAAGGGTTATTATGATAGAATCCAGGCGGCTGTTGATGAGGCCAGGACTCATCAATGTTATGACAGGGGATATATAACTTCTGTTGCAAGGAAACATGTTGTTTGTCCCTTTGAATTTTCTCTTGACCTCACATTGATTGCAGATTGCATAATATGTGATTATAATTATGCTTTTGATCCAAGAGTTTTTTTGAAGAGATTTTTTATCGATAACTCTGGAAATTATACATTCTTGATAGATGAAGCACATAATCTTGTAGAAAGAGCTAGAAGCATGTTTTCAGCTGAGCTTGATAAACAGGAGTTTCTTGAGGCGAGAATGCCTGTAAAGAAAACTCATAAAGACCTCTATAAAATACTTGGAAATATAAATAAATGGTTTCTTGAGAAGAAGAAAAGTTCAGAACTTAGTGAAGGTTATTATTCAACTTCAGATCAGCCAGATGATTTTTATATTCTGATTAATGCATTCATGTTTGAATTTGAAGATTTATTGACCTCTAAAATGAATCAACCCAGAAATTTTGCAGAACTTCTTGAATTGTATTTTAAGGTAAGGCAGTTTATCAGGATATCATCTTATTATAGTGATAAATATGTAACTTATTATGTAAAACATGGTAATAATCTGATTTTGAAACTTATTTGTATTGATCCTTCAGACATTTTAAACAACTGTCTTAAACGAGCAAAAAGTGTACTGTTTTTTTCAGCTACTATGACCCCGTGTAAATATTTTAATTATATTCTGGGCATGGAGAAGGAAACCCGAAATCTTTCTCTTGAATCACCTTTTCCGCGTGAAAATATGAAAATGCTTATAGGAAATAATGTAAGCACTACATATAGAGACAGAGAAGCGTCTATTGAACAGATAGCAGATTACATAAATACTTTTGTAAGCAGTAGGACTGGAAATCATCTGATTTTTTTTCCTTCTTATGAATACCTTTTAAAAGTTTATTCTTTATATGAAAATTTAGCTTCTGCATATACGGAAATAATTGTACAGAAATCTGGTATGAGTGAGTATGAGAGAGAAGAATTTATTGAGAGGTTTCAACCTGATGGCAAAAGAACACTTGTAGGGTTTGTGGTTATGGGTGGAATTTTTGGTGAAGGCATTGATCTTCATGGTGACAGATTGAACGGGGTTGTTATTGTAGGTGTTGGATTGCCAGGAATTTCAAAGGAACGTGATCTTATCCGGAATTATTTTGGAGAAAAAGGATTCGATTACGCCTATTTGTATCCTGGCTTTTTAAGGGTAATGCAGGCATGTGGAAGATTAATACGTTCTGAAACGGATAAAGGAGCTGTGCTTTTGATTGACAGACGCTTTAGCTATAGCCAATATCGCAGACTTTTTCCAGATAACTGGATTACACAAAATGTCAGCTCCTGTGATGAGATCCAATGCTCACTTGATAAATTCTGGAATTTACACATTTAATTTCAATCAATTTTATCTGAATTTATGATATTATTGTATTATTAGATATTATACATTTTGGTATTAATAATTGGAGAGGAAAAGTGGTTAAAAAAGAAATTGTAATTGTAACAGGTGGTTCCCGTGGAATTGGTAAGGCCATAGTAGAAGCAGTTGCAAATTCTGATAGGATCATTATTTTTACGTATTTGAATTCTGAAGAAGAATCACTTGAAATCTCCAAAAAACTATCTGCAAAAAAAAATGAAAATTATTCATATCAGCTTGATGTATCTGATAAAAGCGCTGTAAACAGTTTTATAGAAGAAATTGGAGATAGATACAGGAAAATAGATGTTCTTATTAACAATGCTGGAATAATTAAGGACAATCCATTGTATTTAATTGAAGATGATGATTGGGATTCAGTGATAGGTACGAATTTGAGTGGTGTATTTTATATGTGTCGTGCAGTGTCAAAATATATGATTAGAAACAGGAACGGAAAAATAGTAAATGTTTCATCAATAAGTGCTCAAAAAGGAGGTCGTGGACAGTGTAATTATAGTGCATCAAAAGGTGGAGTAGAGTCGTTGACTAGAAGCCTTGCAGTCGAACTGGCCAAAAAGAATATTCTTGTAAACTGCGTATCCCCTGGAGTAATACAAACTGATATGACTGAAGAAATACGGGCATTGTATAGTGATATTATAAAAGAGCGGATTTTATTGAAGCGGGTTGGACGACCTGAAGAAGTTGCTTCCATGATAAAATTTCTTATTAGTCAGGAAGCATCATATATAACAGGGCAGATATTTAATGTTGACGGCGGAATGATATGAAAGATAATAATAAACAAAATAGCAATATTGATAGTCTGGTATTTATGCAGGATTCAATACCGGGTAAAAAATTTATTTTAAAAACCATGACCATATTGGTAACCGTTGCCCTTACATGCTTTTCAATTTACCTATATAGTAAAGGAAATAGACTTGTTCCGACGGTGAATCTTATAACAGTTATTATCTTGATTATAAATTTTATGATTGCAAAAAAAACAGGAAATTTTCAGGGTGGATTAAATTTTGTAATTGGTCTGATGGCAACTCATTTGCTTTTCATATTTACAAAAAGTATGGAAATGGCTATGTGGTCATTTGTATTTCCCTGGGCTGTTTTTTTTATTTTTGGTACATCGAAGGGTCAGATTTTATCAACTTTGTATCTTGTGGTTGGAATTGTGATTCTAAGCATTGATTATTTTAAGGGTGGAGGTATTTATTCATTTGATTTTGTTATCAGATTTCCTGTGATATACAGTACAATCCTGATTTTCTCCTATTTTTACTCAAAGGAACAAACCAGAGCTTTTGATTTTGCAAAGCAAAGAAATGAAAATTTTATACATAAAAATCTTCAGTTTAATACTTTACTTTCCTGTGGAAAAACAGTTTATATTGTAATCGATCATGAAGGAATTATTTCATATGCCAATTCTGGTGTTGTGAATATATTTGGACATTCTGCTGAGGAACTGATTAAAACTTGTTTTTTTGAGAAGATACATTCTGATGATCTGAATAAAGTAAGAACTTTAATTGATAAGGTATTAAATGATAGTACATTTACAGATGTTGGCTGCGAATTCAGATATCATTTTAAAGATGTGCGTTGGATATTTGTTGAATGCAATATACAGGATTTAAAAGACAATCCGTCTATTAATGGAATATTGATTACTGTACATGAAGTTACTGCTCGAAAACTGGCTGAACAGAAGATTATCTCAATTAATGAAAAACTGGAAGCCATTGTGAATGAACGAACTGAAAAACTTCGCCAAAGTGAAGAACGTCTCAGACAATCTGAAAAAATGGAAGCACTTGGTCAGATGGCTGGAGGGATTGCACATGATTTCAATAATCAGTTGGCTGGAATAATCAGTTGTGCTGATCTATTAATGATGACAGTTGATCACGAAAAGGATGTAGAAGAGATGATTGATACAATTATTATTTCTGCTACGCAGGCGGCAAAACTGATCGATCAACTGCTGGCTTTTGCACGTAAAGGAACCTATCAGAGAGTCCCGGTTGATATTCATAAAATAATCAATGTGGTTTTTTCCCTACTAATACATAGCATTGATAAGAAGATCAAGCTGGAAAAAGAACTTAACGCTGAAAAATCCATTATTAACGGTGACTATGCCCAACTTCAGAATGTATTTTTAAATCTGGCTCTTAATGCAAGAGATGCAATGACTGGTGGTGGAACCATCAAATTCACAACCGATGTATTGAATATGTCGGAACAATACGTAGAACAGGATGAAACGGTTGAAGAGGGAGAAGGGTTATTTGTACTAACAGTTTCTGATACAGGACTTGGGATGGATATAGAGACTCAGAAGCATATTTTTGAACCTTTTTTTACAACAAAGCAAGTCGGTCAGGGAACTGGAATGGGACTTGCCGCAGTTTATGGAACTATAGAAAGTCACGGTGGAATTATAAGCGTAAACAGTACTCCGGATTCTGGAAGTACATTTAGTATATACCTACCGTTATCATCTGCAAATGAAAATATTGATGTGGAATCTATCCCTATTCAAAATAAATCTAAAAAAACTAACCATATTATGATTGTTGAAGATGAGGAAACTGTTAGAAATTCTGTTGATAAAATACTTAGAAAGCTTGGATATAAAGTTACTATCTGTAAAGATGGTTATGAAGCAATTGATGTCTATAAGGAAAAATGGGAAGATATTGATCTGGTTATGCTTGATATGATTATGCCGGAGGTGGATGGTTATCAGACTTTCCAGGAACTTTCTCAAATTAATCCAGATCTTAGAGTTCTCCTTTGTTCAGGTTACATACTCAATAATAATGCCCAGAAAATTGTTGATTCTGAAAAACATGGTTTTATTCAGAAACCATATAGAATATCTGCCCTTGCCCGAGAAATTAGCAATTTAATCATGTAGTTGGTACAGTAGAGGGAGGAATTTGCAGAAAATGATAGGCTTTAACATTCACAGGACAGTTTATTTTGATAATAATGCCACAACACAAATCCGATCAGAGGTCCTCAAAGATGTCAGTTATTATTTAAAAACTTCCTATGGTAATCCGTCCTCGGTACACAGACCTGGTTTTAAGGCCAGACTGATCCTTGAAAATTCCCGGTCAATGGTAGCGCGATGTCTAAATTGCAAATCTGAGGAAATTTTTTTTACTTCAGGTGGAACAGAAGCGAATAATCTTGCAATACAGTCTTTATGTCTGAATAGCGATTCAAAAAAAAAACATATAATAACTACTTCTTTTGAACATTCCTCAGTTCTGGATTCTTTTGATTATCTCCATTCAAAGGGATTTAAAGTATCCTATCTTAAAGTGAATTCTTCAGGTTTTATCGATCGTGAAGAATTAAAAAAACTATTAGATAAAAATACGCTACTTGTATCCATAATGTATGCAAACAATGAAGTTGGTTCAATTCAAAATATTAAAACAATTTCAAAGCTGGTAAAGGAAAATGGAAGTTATTTTCATACTGACTGTGTACAAACTTTTGGGAAAATACCAATTGATCTAATGGAACTTTTTAATGTTGATTTAATGTCAATATCGGCACATAAAATACATGGGCCTAAAGGTTCAGGAGCTCTTTTTGTTCGCAAGGGAGTTCCGTTGGTTCCATTGATAAGAGGTGGTCATCAGGAACGTACTATAAGGGGAGGAACTGAAAATCTCTCAGGAATTGTTGGTTTTGGAAAAGCAGCTGAGCTTATTTGCAAGGAAAATGTATCTTGTAGTAAAAAATATTTTAAATTCAAAAACAGACTTTTTTCAAAAGTAAAAAAAATTGTAAATCAGGTTGAATTAAATGGATCTTTTACTAATTCACTCCCGAGCACAATCAATTTGTATTTTCCAGGTGTAGATAATAAACAGCTTCAGGCATATTTGAGTATTAACGGTATTTGTACTTCAATTGGTGCCGCCTGTTCTGAAGGAGAAAACGAGTATTCTCCAGTTTTAACTGCAATGGGATATTCTGTTCAGAGGGCCTCTCAGTCATTGAGGATTTCTTTTGGACGATTTAATAAATTAGATGAAATAGATTATTTTATAAAGATTTTACAAAGATTTTTTGAAGATGATGAGCAGGTCAATTTTGTAAATACTGATTTTGTAAGTGATGAAGTATTAAATTCAGAAGAATTTTTTATCATCGATGTTAGGTGGGAAATTGAAAGAAAGATATTTAAAGGGTTTAAACAGGCACATCAATTTTCAGTTCTTGGGTTTAGAAAGATGTTGGATAAAATTCCTAATGATAAAAAAATCTTTATTTACTGCCAAAATGGAATGAATGCCATATTTGCCGCATTTTATTTGAAATCAAAAGGATTTAAAGATATATATGTCTACCACTTTGGATTAACAGGATTAAGGCATTTGATTGATTCTGATGTAGAGACAAAAAAATAATAGTAAATAGCAATTGATTTTTATGGACATTTGTTGACAAAATCGATAATTTTATTATAATTATTAAAAAGCCAATATAATTAGGAGATAACTATGAAAAAACTATCGATTTTATTACTGTTTGTATTTATGATTGCAAATGTATATTCAGGTGATTTTACTTCAAAACTTACTGAATGGAATAATCAGAATATTGAATATAAGGAAATGACAAAACATCTTGTTAATGAAGAAAACACCGGCCCAGAGATTGAACTTGAAATATCAAGTGACAGAATTGTTTTGATTGAAATGACTAATGATATGATTGACGAGGTTTTAAAAAGTAAAACTCTTGAAGAATGTAAAGCTTTTGTTACATATTCAAAGATCTGCAAAGACGATCTTACTCCTCTTAAAGTCAAGGTTGCTCAGGCGCTTAAAAGTTCACTTGCTGTATCTGAAACTGAAATTACCAAGCAGAAACTTCAGTTGATAAATGGTGTTTCTGAAAGTGTTCTGGAACATTATTCACAACGACCACATTATCATATTGGTGGACCAAACGGACCAATAGTCTGGGGTTCATGGGGACCAAATGCTCCACATCATCCTCCAACCCATAACCCACCAACTTACAATCCACCAACTTATAATCCACAGCCTTACAATCCTCCAACATATAATCCGCAGCCAACATATCCAACCTATAATCATAATCAAACAAAAGCTTATCGTGATGGTTATAATAAAGGAATTGGTAGTGGTAGAGAAGACAGACGTAATGGTGTTTACTTCAGACCTGAATATTTTGGCTTTTCGCTGATTTTTCAATCTGATCGTTATAAGAGAAATTACAAACGTGGTTATCGAGAAGGTTATAGAAGAGGATATTATGGATATCGCACAAAAAACAATAAAGTGAATTTGTATTACAGGATGAATGTAAATACAACTAGACCATCTGTTTCAATTCCAAGAACAAACAGCAGGAATGTTTATCCATATAGATAGATAATTAAATTTAATACAATAAATTAAAAGAGACTCTGGAGAAAATTCAGGGTCTCTTTTTTTCTCTGCGTCCACAGCGTTCGCTGCGCGAGAATCTTCTTTTTTATAGCAAATCGATCATCCAGCGATGGAAAAATTTCTTAATAAGGGAAAGTACAATAGCAGATGCAATAATAAACAATAGGGTTTTTATATTCCACGGATTAAAAACAAGACCAAGAGCAATACCAGCAGCTGGAGGATGCTCAGTGTTGGTAACAACCATAATAAAAATAGCTATTCCAACTGAAACTGAAGCAAGTAATGCCCGAAGAATGTTATGCTTCTGGAGAAGTTCCTGACCACCAACAATCTGCACTCCAAAATAACAACATAAAATTCCAACCAGGATACCAACAAAATAACCGCCGAGTACAAGTCGCGGCCGGGCAATCTCTTGATGAGGTAACGTAAAGACTATAAAGGAAGAAGCTCCCATACTCGCGACAATTGCAGATTGATCTATGATGTCAATGAAATACATGACAATGAAGATAAATAACGTTGCCATCATAGACTGATAGATATACTTTTCAGGGTATTTTTTAAATTTTTCGTCTATAAATCTCATTTATTGTTCAATGTTTTTTGTCAAACTTATTTGGAAACCTTATTTTTAATATTATTTATAGCAGGGTTATTCATGAGTTGAATAATTTTAGGATTTGTCATCAATGAATCAACATTACCTGATTTTATCAAATTCATAACATTTGGATCATTCAGAACGGCCTGCATATCTGGATCATTCTGTAATGACATGATTGCACCTAGTGAATCGGGATCAGACATTAATGAACTTTTCAGAGAATTGATTCCAGCTGAAGTTTTCATTTTATTTCCCTGGCTTGTTACAGTTGTATCATATGTTTTACCGTATTCTGTAAGGCTGTCAGCTGCAGTTTTGCTTTTTGAGCCTTTTTTTCGAATTGTTTCAATTTTGTCACTGTCTATTGTAAGTTTACCAAGAGAAGCTGATTTAATGATACATTCCCCATCGTTAATTGAGATGATCTCGCCAGTAATTATGCTCCCATCAGTCATAACAATCTCTCTAATAGATCCTGCAAAAGCAAATGTAGTTGTAAATAATAAAACAAAAACTAATAATACCTTAAAAAAATTCATAATTTACTCCTTGTTATAGTTAATAATTTCTTACCCAGGAATATCCGATGTAATACTTCTTACTTTCTTAAAACAATTTTACCATATTAGTGTGTATGTCGCCAACTTCGAATAACTGATTTTTTTTTTGTTTCCAAATCATGATATAATAAAAATGATGAAAAACTTTAGACAAGGCTTTACTATTTTAATATTAATTTTATTGTTTTTTATTTTAAT
>DAOVTB010000149.1 GCA_030633305.1 Candidatus Muiribacteriota bacterium | reverse complement strand
TTTTTATTTTTTTTATTTTTCTTTAAATATATCATCGGTCAAAGTATATTTTTTACCACATTCTGAACATGTGAAATCTGAAGGAGTTTCAGCAGTACATTGTCTGGTTAAAACAACACCGCATTCGCAGACCCAGCCAGAATGCTTCCCGGGAACACCAAGAAAAAGCGCATAATCTGGAACACTTTTTGTGATCAAAGTTCCAGCCCCGATCATTGAAAACCTTCCTAATGTATTTCCGCAAACTATTGTTGCATTTGCTCCAATAGTTGCACCTTTTTTTACAAGTGTATTTTTAAAAGCATGTTTTCTCTCTATAAAAGCTCTTGGGATAAGGACATTAGTAAAGACCATTGATGGTCCGCAGAAAACATCATCTTCAAGTACCACACATTTATAAATTGAAACATTGTTTTGAATCTTACAATTATTACCAACTATTACTTCTGGTCCTACACTGACATTTTGGCCAAATACGCAATTTTTTCCTATTTTTGTGTTTGAAAGGATATGTGAGAAATGCCATATTTTTGTATTTTCTCCAATTTCTACATTATTGTCTACAATTGAACTTTCGTGTACAAAATATTTCATAATTTCTCCCTAAATAAATTTCCTCTGCGTTCTCCGCGATCTCTGCGCAAGAATCTTCTTTTTTTTATTTAAATCTTCATGCCCTTCGTGGTTCAATTTCTTCTTTTTTATTTAATTATCTATACCCTTTTCTCTGCGTTCACAGCGTTCTCTGCGCGAGAATCTTCTGTCCTTTGTTTTGGACAGGCACGGGGACCTGTCCCTACATTATTAACTATCTACCCCTTTTTTTCTTCAAATTAGCATAGGATGCGAATTGTGACTTAAACCAGTTACTTTAGTATTCCTGATCTGATAAGCAAGATCAACAGAAGGCTTAGCATCGCTAATACGAAAACCATTTCCTTCAAGGATATCTAAATAAACTAAAGTATGAAGATCAGTAAATCCATCAGAAAATTCAATTTTTCTACCGTCAAGCATCATTGATCTGTAGGAAGTCTGGTTGTTTTCAATTGCTTCTTCTGGAAGATCATCGCTATCGAGTGAAAGATACCATTTAACGTTTGCATTTTCCAATTCGATGTATCCTGCAGTTTTCCCGTCTGCATGAAAATGAACTTCCTGCTGAATAACTTTTCCGAAAATCCAGATAAGCATATCAAAAAAGTGAATTCCGATGTTTGTTGCAATACCACCGGATTTCTCAAGATTTCCTTTCCATGAATGCTGGTACCATAGTCCTCTTGGTGCGATGTATGTCAGCTCAATTTCGTGTTTTTTTGTGAATTTATTCTTTGTGAAATGATTTTTCAGCTTTTGAACTGTTGGGTGTAATCTCAGCTGTAATACATTATAAATATTCCGACCTGTTTCCTTCTCCAATTCTTCTAAATGAGTGATATTCCATGGATTAAGTACCAATGGCTTTTCACATATTGCATCTTCTCCAATTCTCAATGCAAATCTGATATGTGCATCATGCAGATAATTAGGGGAACAAATGCTTACATAATGAACCTTTTGGTCAGAGTTTTTCTTCAATTTTTCTATATGTCTGTCAAATCTTTCAAACTCTGTAAAAAAACTTGCATCTGGAAAATATTTATCTATTATTCCTACAGAATCAGATTTATCAAGTGCAACTATCAACTCGTTCTCTGTTTCTTTGATTGCCTGTAAATGTCTAGGAGCTATGTAGCCCGCTAATCCGATAAGTGCGAAGTTGTAACTCATAATTATACCTTTTCCCTCTTAGGGTTATTATTTTATGATTAAGTATACACAATTGAATTTAAGATATACAGTTATTTTTTTCTCTGCGTTCTCAGCGATCTCTGCGCGAGAATCTTCTTTCTTTTTTATGAAAATATGGCAATCGATTCCCAAATTGCATAAAATATGGTAAAATATTATATGATCAAAAGAGAATTGGAAAAGAGATTAAAATATCTGTCAAGAAAATTTCCTGTTGTTGCAGTACTTGGTCCAAGGCAATCTGGGAAGACAACTTTGGTAAAGTATACTTTTCCAAAGAAGAGATATGTTTCCCTGGAAAATATTGATACAAGGGAATATGCAATGCAGGATCCCAGGGGGTTTCTGAAGGAATATCCTGATGGAGCAATTTTTGATGAAATTCAAAGAGTTCCTGAACTATTTTCATATATACAGACTATTGTTGATGAGAGTAAGGGAAATGGGAAATTCATATTAACAGGATCAAATAATTTTCTTCTGAGTCAACAGATTTCTCAATCTCTGGCTGGAAGAATTGCTTTATTGACTTTATTACCATTTACTGTACCGGAAATCAAGAGTCATTCCACAATGAATTGTGACTATGAAAGTTATATTTTCAAAGGGTTTTATCCTAGACTGTATGATGAAAATATTGATCCTACTGATTTATACCCAGATTATATTAGAACATATGTTGAGAGAGATGTCAGAATGATAAAAAATATAACTGATTTAAGGCTTTTTCAAAATTTCATGAAACTTTGCGCTGGAAGAATAGGGCAGTTGGTTAATTATTCTTCACTTGGAAATGATTGTGGAATTAATCACAAGACGGTAAAATCGTGGTTATCTATATTGAAAGCCAGTTATATAATTGTGGAATTACAATCTTTTAACAGGAATTTCAATAAGCGAATTGTTAAAATGCCAAAACTTTATTTTGTTGATACTGGTCTAGCGTGTTCATTGTTAGGAATAAGACGGGCAGATCAGGTGAAAAGCCATTTTCTCAAAGGTAGTTTATTCGAGAACTTGGTTATAATGGAAGTTATGAAAAAAAATGTAAATTATGGAAATGCATCACAGTTATACTTCTGGCGTGATAGTAATGGAAACGAAGTTGATCTCCTGATAGGTGAACTTCACGAACAAAAAATTGTCGAAATAAAATCAGCACGTACTATTGCAAGTGATTTTATAAAGGGAATCAGGTATTATCAGAAAATCTCGGGAGTTGGTCCAGAAAATTCATTTATAGTTTATGGTGGAGATGAATCTCAGAGTAGATCGCTTTGTTCAGTCAAACCTTGGAATGAACTTTCTGAATTATAGATACTATAAATTTTTTTAATGCTCTATGGACCAATCTTCTTTTTTTATTTATTTTCACATCAACCCTCTTTTCTCCGCGTTCTCAGCGATCTTTGCGCGAGAATCTTCTTATCTTCGTGGTTCAATGTCCTCATTATTTATCTATTTTCATCAACCAGCTTTCCTCTGCGTTCTCCGCGAACTCTGCGCGAGAATCTTCTTTCTTTTCTTATTCCTGGAAAAAATATTAAGTATAGCCGAAGTCTTGACACAAAGCG
This sequence comes from Candidatus Muiribacteriota bacterium, assembly GCA_030633305.1. Taxonomy (GTDB): domain Bacteria; phylum Muiribacteriota; class DAOVTB01; order DAOVTB01; family DAOVTB01; genus DAOVTB01. Next base: position 8,543 of record DAOVTB010000149.1, on the reverse strand, counting down.
CTTTGTGGAGTAAGCTATTAGTAGAATGAATTGGAGGAATGATTATGGGAACAGCTACTGTACGGATACCGGAATCCAAAAGAGACATATTGAAAATCATAGCAAGTGTTGAAAAACGTGGAATGAAGGAATTATTGACAGAAATGATTGATAACTATGTGGAAGCGCATAAGGAAACTCTAGAATTGTTTTCAAATCCAAATTGGGTAAGTCTGATTGAGTCAGGAAAAACTGAAGTGGAGAACAATGTAAAAGGGATTGGATTAGATGAGCTGGACGATTGAAATAAAGCCAACAGCAGTAAAAAGTTACAAAAAACTGGATAAGCAAATAAAACAGAGAATCAAAAAAGCATTGAACGAACTGAAAGATTTAGATAATCCTTTAAAATCAGCAAATACAAAAATGCTGTCAGGAAAATTAAAAGGTGATTATCGATTAAGAATAGGTAATTACAGAATATTGTTTACACCGGATATTGAAGAAAAGATGTTATATGTATATGCAATTCTTTCTCGAGAAGGTGCATATAAATAAATTTGTAATAGTATTTCGTTTCATTTTTATCAACCCTCTTTTCTCTGCGTCCTCAGCGCTCTTTGCGCGAGAATTTTATTGTATTTTCTTATTCCTTCTTTATTTTTAAAAAAAATATAACCTTGTGTTTCTAAATAATTTACATTAAAATAACCTTGTGTTTTTAAAACCAAAGAATTGCAGGCCGTATAAATGAAAAGACTTATAGATACAAAATTATTGAAATGGAAAGATAGCAAACGTCGTAAACCTCTTATTATTCGTGGAGCAAGACAGGTTGGGAAAACCTGGACAGTAAAATCTTTTGGTAAAAAAAATTTTGATAATATTGCAGTTATTGATCTTGAAAAAAATTCAGATTGGCATAAAATTTTTGAAAGAAATCTGCAACCTGATCGAATATGTTCTGATCTTGAGATAGTTTCAAATCAGAAGATATTACCTGGGAAAACGCTTTTGTTTATTGATGAAATTCAAACATGTCCCAAGGCACTTGCCTCGCTTCGATATTTTTATGAGGAATTGCCTGATTTACATGTAATTGCAGCAGGCTCGCTATTGGAATTTGCTTTAAAGGATATCTCTTTCCCCGTTGGGAGGATTCAATTTCTTCAACTTAATCCACTTGGTTTTGCGGAGTTTCTTATGGCAAATAATCATGAAGATGCTGCTAATCTTGTTCTTTTACCGCCCAAACAGGTTTCAGAAACGATACATAATTTTTTAGAAAATGAATTACGGCGATTTTTTTTTATTGGTGGAATGCCAGAAAGTATAAATGCATATGTTCAAACAGGTTCATTAATGGAATCATTTGAAGTTCAAAGAGAAATATGTGAAACCTATCGTCTTGATTTTTCAAAATATCAACCACATATTGATAAATATTGTTTAAATACTGTTTTATCAGCAGTAACAAAAAGTGTAGGGCAACAGATTAAATATTCCAGACTTGGTGAAGGATATTCGAATCCTACTTTAAAAAAAGCTTTTGAACTGTTATGTATGGCAAATATTATTTACAAGATTCCATCGGTTAATCCTTCTGGGCTGCCACTTGGTGCTACAGCTTCTTCAAAAATTTTCAAAGCCTTACTTCTTGATATTGGGCTTATGCATCATTTATCAGATATGCCTTCGGATACGGAATATCAAAAAACTGATTTACTCAATATTTATCGAGGATCAATGGCTGAACAATTTGTTGGTCAGGAAATGCTACTATCGCAAAATGAAGGACTTTATTATTGGTCAAGACGGGCAAAAAGCAGTTCAGCTGAAATCGATTATTTATCTGTGATAAAAGGTAATATCCACCCAATTGAAGTTAAAAGTGGTTCAACTGGAAGACTTAAAAGTTTGCATCTTTTTATGAAAACTTATGATAACTGTTCAAGGGGTTTTGTTCTATCTATGCGGCCATATCAGGTTTTAGATCAAAAAAATATTACTTTTGTACCGTTGTATTTTGCATTTTCGCTTGTAAATCAAGAAAAATCATAATTTGTTGCAACTCATTTTTATTTTTATCAACCCTCTTTTTTCAGCGTTCACAGCGATCTCTGCGCGAGAATCTTCTTTCATTTCAAATTAACCCTCTTTTATCTGCGTCCTCAGCGAACTTTGCGCGAGAATCTTCTTTCAGTTTTTTTAATCTGAAAAATTAAGTAAAAATCGCCATATAGGTAGGACCTCAATTACGCCACTGGTAACTTTAATTTTTTCGTTATCATTTTGAGTTACAATCAAACCTGACTTTAGTCCTAGTTCATGCATGGCTTCATTCAAAGCAGTAATTTCTCTTTTCCTGGTTTTGGGATCAGATAATGATTCACAAACCTGTATTAACAATTTTGAATGTTTGTTTGGAAATGCAATAAAATCAACTTCTCGTCCTTTTTTGGTTTTGTAGTAATATATTTTAGAAGAAATACGTCGAATAGTGGAAAAAACAAGGTTTTCCAATAAATGTCCAGAATTAACAAGAATACCTGAAGTTATTGAAGTTACCAGAGAGTGATCGATACAATAGATTTTTTTAGGATTAGTATTACGCCGGGCAATAGAAGCATCAAATATTCTAACAGTAAAAAGAAAATAAGCATCCTCAAACCAATCAAGATAATGAGATACTGATGATTTTGGAACTTTGTAACCCAATGATTTTAAATATCCTGTTAAGCTATTAATGGAGTATAACGACGCGGTATTATCAATCAATCTATGCGCCAGATCAGATATTGCTTTTGGATGTGAAATGTCGTGACGTTCTATAAGATCTCGGAATAGGACAGCGTGAAAATAATCCTGATGAATTTTTATTCTTAACTGTCGACTGATGCCAATGACTTCAGGGAAACCACCAGTTTTCCAATAATCACTAAAAACTTTTTGAATAATTAGTTTTTTTTTTGTAGATAAAGGACTTTTGTAGTTAATCTTTTTATAATCAAGAAATTCTTTGAATGAGAATGGAAATATTTCCCATGATAGTGAACGTCCTCGCATTTGTGTAGCGATTTCCTGAGAAAGCATCTTGGCAGAAGAACCTGTAAGGTAAATTTCGCATTTTTCAGTTCGCATCAAACGATCAATAAAAGGTTCCCAGCCATCAATTATCTGGATTTCATCGAAAAAGTAATACACAGTTTCAGTATTTTTCTTCTCTGGAAAGATTGAATAATAGGCTTCAATGATTAAACCTATACCAATTTGACTAAGATTATGAAGGCGATCATCAAAAAAGTTTATGTAAAGAATATTTTCTCGTGATACACCATTATTTATTAACTTTTCAATAATTTGAAATAAGAAAGTTGATTTTCCGCTGCGCCGAACTCCAATACATACAGTAGCTTTATTTAGTATAGTTTCAATTTTTAAATGCCTGGTTACACCACTTTCTAAAATGGATTCTTGAAAATCTAGGATAATTGATTTCAAAATTTCTAACATATATCTCCTGATCTGGTTATAATTATTTCCGGAAACGGCCTTATCTGGTAATAATTATAACCAGTTATGGCAAAATATGTCAATTAAAAAACTGGTTCTTCTTTTTTTCTCTGTGCTTTTGTGTGATCAATTTACATCTTATCTATTTTCATCAACCCTATTTCTCTGCGTTCTCCGCGATCTCTGCGCGAGAATCTTCTTTCTTTTAAAATTAACCCCTCTAATCTGTGTTTATCCGTGTTAATCTGTGGCAAAAGATTTCTTCTTTATTTTCTTATTCTAAATCGTGTTAATCTTGTAAATCCTGTCAAATTTTTTTTTCTTCTTTCACTTTGCGTCCTCCGCGATCTCAAGGGGACGGCCCTCCGGCGAGAATCTTCTTTATTTTAATTTTTACAATAAAAATTTTTCCCATCATTATCAATATTTTCTAATAATTCAGGAAGCGTAATATCATTATAATTTTGTAAATCAATTTGGAAAGGTAAATCAGAATCATCAAAATCCATAAATATTCGAGCAATGATATGTCTATTTAACAGTTCGCCTTTTAGCACTAGATCTATATCGCTTCGTTCAGTAAAATTTCCTTTAGCGCGCGAACCATATAATATAACCTGTTCGATTTCACTATATTTTTGAAAAATACAATTTATTGTATTGATTTGTTTTTCAGTTAAACCAAAATTCATTCTTTTGACTGCTCTTTTGTAAAAAAAATATATAATTCGGTTAAAAGAGGTAAATAGATTTCTTTTATTGATTTTAATATAACTTTGAATTTTTCGAAATCATAAGTGTGGCTCATTAGATTCCTGTCACCAATCATTTGGATCCATGTTTGGGCATCATTTATATATTTATCTTTATATGCTTCAGTAACAACTGATTTTGGCGAGATTTTATCTAAAATTATTCCGTCATCTTCCATTTTATCTTTTAATGTTTTCCATGCTAGTTCAAAAGTATATTCAAAGCGTTGAATAATACCTTCTTGCTCCAACTGATTCAGTTTGGAGATATCATTTTCTAAAGCTTCTTTTAATAGATTATAAGCTCTACTATAATTTTTAAAACGGAGTTTCCATCTAAGTTCCATTACTATTATTCCTCATTGAATTTCACTATTATATAATATTCTCTCTAAAAAAGTAAGATGTTTTCTTCTTTTTTATTTTCATCAACCCTCTTTTCTTTGCGTCCTCAGCGTTCTCTGCGCGAGAATATTTTCTCTACTTTTCTCTGCGTTCACAGCAAAAAGAAAATATTCGAAAAACACTAAGATTAAAGACCCTTGATATTTTTTCCTAGCTATTTTTTTCTTGAGTTTGAATTTATAAGCAACTATTGAAAAGAAAGTTTGCGGTGTGATGTAACACAATCACGAAGATAAAGATTAATTAAACTTTGGTAAGGAATTCCTGTTTCTTCAGCCATAGTTTTAAAGTATGCAATGATATCAACACCCATTCGAATTGTTACTTGTTTTTTAAGTTGCTTTTCGTGCTGAAATTATTCTAATTCTATTCACATTTACAGTGTGCCTACAATGTAAATATATGTCAACCTATTTTGTACGGATATGGTTGCTTTACAGGAAGTGTATTGAACCAAAAGTTTTATTGAAGAATTTGAAGACTATCTTGACTTACACTACACAACGATTAGTTGGCTCCTCAGAGCTCAACATTTTCCTGGTTTATTTGGAATAGATTGAAATGAAAACGCTAAGATTAAAGACCTGACCCTGAATGTTCTTATTTTCTTTTGTTCTTATTCAAAATCGTGTTAATCTTGTAAATCCTGTCAAATTTTTTTTTTTTACCTAACCAATCTTTCCTCTGCGTTCTCCGCGATCTCTGCGCGAGAATCTTCTTTATTTATTCTTCTATTTTCCCTTTTTTTTAATTCTAACCAATCTTTTCTCAGCGTTCACAGCGATCTCTGCGCGAGAATCTTTTCTCTACTTTTCTCTGCATTCTCAGCGATCTCGGCCTGAGAATCTTCTTTTTCTTTTGACTATACACCAGTATTTAAATATAATCATAAGAGATAAAATTTTTAACCTGGAAGAATAATAATGAAGAAAAAAATCAGAGTTTTGCGTATAATTGCCCGTTTAAATACAGGTGGCCCAGCCATTCATGTAACCCTTTTGGAAAGGCTCCTCTCAAAAGAAGATTACAAATCATGCCTTTATACAGGAGAAGTATCACCAGGTGAGGGTTCCATGGAAGAACTGGCATCGACGATTGACCTAAAAAAAAGCCGTTTTTTCGGTCGTGAAATTCGCTTATTCAAGGATTTCCTGGCTTTAATCGAATTAATTTTTCTAATAAGAAAATTTCGACCGCATATTGTTCACACGCACACAACCAAAGCAGGTGTTTTAGGAAGGATAGCTGCTATCTTAAACGGTGTTCCTTTTATCTATCATACTTTTCATGGCCATTTATTTCACGGGTATTATTCTGATTTCGCAACTGAAGTTATAAAATTTATTGAACGAATGCTTGCACGTTTTACAACTAAAATAATTACTCTTTCGGAGACATTAGTAAAAGAAATTTCAGATGATTATAAAATTGCTCCAAGAGATAAGTTTAAAATTATTCCTCTTGGATTTGCTTTTGAAAATCTGAGTGTAGATGAAGATCCAAATGTTATAAGAAGCAGATATAATACAGAACCAGAAGATTTTGTTTTCGGTATTATTGCCAGAATGGCACCAATCAAAAACCACAAAATGCTTATTCTTTCCCTTAAAAAATTAGTAGATCAGGGAACCAAAGTTAAACCTGTGTTGTGGATAGTAGGAGAGGGCGAACTTAGCGAGGAATTACGAGATCAGGTAAAAGAACTTTCACTTGAAGAACATGTTCGTTTTCTTGGTTGGCATAAACAATTGGGAAGTATATATAAAGCTATGGATATTGTTACTTTATCTTCAAAAAATGAAGGTCTTCCAGTTACGGTTATTGAAGGTCTGGCTATGGGAAAGAAAATAATTGCTCCAAAAGTTGGTGGAATACCTGATATTATGACTGATTCTGATGATGGTTACATTTTTAAAGTTGATTCTGTTGATGAACTTGCTGAAGCTATGAGTTTGGCAATTAAAAATGGTAAAATTGGTATTTCAACTAAAAGAAAAAAGCATATTCAGAAAAAATATAGTGTTAAAAATCTGGTTAAAAATATTGAAACTTTGTATTATTCTTGTATTCGAAAAGATCTGGGGAGTTTGAAGGTTTGATGGAAAAATAGAAGGCATTTTATACAGCAAGTTCTTCTGTTGACTCTAGTTCCAGATGTAAACCAAGTGCACTACAGATTTTTAATAATGTTACTACATTACAATTAATTCCGTTCTCGACTTTTGATAACTGTTGCTGTGTTATCTTGGCTTTTTGAGTTACTTCGGCCTGTGTAAGTCCAAGCGCTTCGCGCTTCCTATGTATTTTTAAGGCAATATAGGTAAGTTCTTTTTCTTCATCAAAAATCGATTTGAATTTTTTGTTTTTGAGTTTTTCATCTAAATGTTTTCTAAATGTTTTCATTTATTAATTCCTCTACTGATTTTTTATCTTTAAACCTTTCCAGGAAATCTTTTCTAAATTTAATAGATTTTTTTATTTCAGAATTATCTACTTTATCCGTTGTTTTAATAAATCCATGTGTCAAAATTATAAATTCTTTATAGCAAAAGAAATACAAAATTCTAGCTTGCTTTCCTTTACACTTAACTCGCAATTCATGTATTCCATTTATCAAAAAATCAGCATAAGGTCTGGGAAGATTCGGTCCTTCCTGTTCCAATTGTTCAAACCAACTGAAGATCTTTGCCTGTTCTCTTTCCTTGCGATTATCAATAAAGCTCTGAATGAGACATTCGCCTTCTTTTGTTTCGTAGTATATAATTCTCCAAGTTTCATTCACATATTAAGTTTACGTCATAAATGATGTAATGTCGATCTGTAGACGTATTTTTTTATTTTTTGCAAATTAGGGGTCAGGTCTTTAATGTTAGAAAAAACTTGATTGTATAATAATCCCAATGATATACTTAAAATATGACACGACCAATTAGAATAGAATATCCAGGAGCGATTTATCATGTAACAAGTCGCGGAAACGATAAGAAGAATATATTTTTTGATAATGCAGATAGAAGTAAAATTCTGGATTTGCTATATTTTTTAACAGAAAGATTTAATTGGTTATGCCATGGATATTGTTTAATGGATAATCATTATCACTTTATAATAGAAACTATTGACGGAAATTTATCAAAAGGTATGAGGCAATTGAATGGTATTTATACTCAGTATTTTAATAAAAAATGGAGTAGGACAGGGCATATATTTCAGGGAAGATATAAGGCAATATTAATACAGCGAGATAGCCATTTATTGGAAGTGTGTAGATATGTTGTGTTAAATCCAGTTTGTGCGAATATGGTAAATTTACCAGAAGAGTGGGAATGGAGTAGTTATTGTGGAACATCAGGAATCTGTAAACCTCATAAATGTATTAAACCAGAATGGATATTGGGATGTTTTGCAAAGCAAAAAAATGAAGCAAGAAAAGGTTATATGCAGTTTGTATTAGAAGGAATTGGTAAGGATTCAATAATGAAACAAGTAAAAGCGCAATGTGTGCTTGGAACAGAAAGTTTTATTGCAGAATTTGAAGATTATCTGGTAGGATTAGGAGGAATTCCTGAAATAATAAAAGACCAGCGAATGATGAATCGCCCTTCGCTGGAAGATATTTTTTCTAAAGTGAGCAAAAAAAATCGATTGAAAAGAGATAAATTGATTAAAACAGCAGTATTGGAATATTGTTATTCTCAGAGAGAAGTTGCAGAATATCTTGGTTTACATTACACAACGATTAGTTGGATTATGAATCGTGACTAAAAAACACTAAAATTAAAGACCTGACCCCGTCTTTTTTACCGCCATGGATATTGTTTAATGGATAATCATTATCACTTTATAATAGAAACTATTGACGGAAATTTATCAAAAGGTATGAGGCAATTGAAT
>DAOVTB010000163.1 GCA_030633305.1 Candidatus Muiribacteriota bacterium | reverse complement strand
TGATACTGATAAAGAAAAAGCAATAGAATACTATTTGAAGGCTTTTGATATGATGCAGAAGATATTAACTTCTGAAGGAACAGTGATCATGAAATCGATTATATTCTGTGGTATTGAATTCATTATGTTACAGCAATATGGCGAAGCGATCAGAATCCTGCGAAAAATTGAAGATGTTCACGTAAACGATGTAATTATAAAAAGAGATTTTTATTATCATCTGGGATATGCATATTTTATGTTGGGGGAAAGAGACAAGGCTATTGTCGAGTGGAATGCTCTTATTTCAAACGATGAGACTTTTACTGATGAATTAGATATGTTGAAATACAATCATGATGGTGCAGCACAAAAACTTGAAGATAAATGGTATTCAAGGATAAAAGAATTAAAATTCAATTATTTTGAAGGTCTTGTTGCAAAAAGATTTTCTTTAAATCTTCCGGACTGCCTGGAAAAAGTCAAGGAGTGGTTTGCTAATATTGAATCTGGTGTAGTTGACATATCAGATATGAAAAAAGATTCAGTGGGCAGGGTAACGTCAAAAACTGTAAAAAAATTGAATGTTAAAGAATTCAAAAAAGTAACTGAACAATTAATTGGCAAACTTGGATATAAATCAGGCAAGTTTATGAAAAGTGTTGGCAAGGATGAATTATTTTACTATGCAAAAGAGAAAAAGATGTTTGGTAAACAGATCATTGTAACTTTTAAAAGATGGAACAGTCCGATTGGAGAACTTGCCATTGAAGATTTTTGTCAGATTCTGGCTGAAGAAAAGCTGAAAAAAGGTGTTTTGATAAGTAATAGTGAAATAAATGATGATGCAAGAAAACTTGCAGCAAAATCAGGTATTATGACAGTTGATGATGTTGGAATTGATAAGCTTCTTTCAATTTGAAATTAAATACAATCATAAAGAATGCTGAGGAGATAATATGAGAATTCTTGTTACTGGTGGTGCAGGTTTTATTGGATCGCATGTTGTAGATAAATATATTATAGAAGGGCATGACGTTTATATTATTGATGATCTCTCCACTGGAAGGATTGAAAATATAAATGAGAAGGCTACATTTTATAAAGCAGATATTCGGGATTATGATGTTGTCAAAGATATTATTTGTAGTAATTCCATTGAGGTAATCAATCATCATGCAGCTCAACTTGATGTTAGAGTCTCTGTAACAAATCCCTTACATGATGCAGGAATAAATATTCTTGGATTAATCACTTTGCTTGAAGCATTTAAAGAAAGTAGTGTTGAAAAAAAGAAATTCATTTTCATTTCTTCTGGTGGTTGCATCTATGGTGATGCAAAATGTCCTATCAGCGAGACAAATCAAATTCGTCCTGAATCACCTTATGGTGCAAGTAAGGCTTCAGGTGAATATTATTTGAATGTGTATTGTCGTTTATATGGAATAGAGTATACTATTTTAAGATACAGTAATGTTTTTGGTCCTAGACAGGATCCCAGAGGTGAAGCAGGTGTGATTGCAATTTTTATCGGCAATCTTATTAAGAAAAATAAATGTTTTATCTTTGGTTCCGGAGATCAGATAAGGGACTATGTTTTTGTTAAAGATGTTGTTAATGCTAATTTACTTGCCCTTGATTCAGGAAATTGTGATTTTTTCAATATTGGAACAGGAATTCAGACAACAGTAAATGAATTGTATACTTTGATAGCAGAAGTGATGGGACTAACAGAGCAAAAACCAGAATATAAACCCGAAAGACCAGGGGAATTGTTTATGAATTATCTGGATTGTTCAAAAGCAGAATCAAATCTTGGGTGGAAGCCGGTAAAAACATTGAAAGAAGGATTAACTTTGACTTATGAATATTTCAAAAATTGCTCGTAAGAAGTACGCTTTTATGAAAAATGGCAGTAAAACTGTTTTTATCTGCTTAGCTTTATTTCTTTTTCTGGGGTCATGTCTCAGTTCAATTGAACTGATAGATATGATAGGAATTCAGATAAACACGGAATTCATGGATAAAATGCGTGGAGATTTTGATAAGCAATTACAAAATGAAAACGATAAACTTGTTGTGCTTAAGAAAAATCTCGATATGAATAATAAAAAAACCCATGAACTTCTATTTGCATTGATAAATGATAAGTTTTTGTTCCAAAAACATTCTATTTTCATTGCTTTTTCAATCACCCAGTATTCTTATTATAATTATTATTTGAAGAAAAAATATCTTTCTGAGATTATTACCAAACTTCCTGATTCTGCTGGTAAAAACTATATTTCTCTTATCTTCAGTTCTATAGCGTTAAAAAATGGTGATTATGCATCAGTACGAAAATATACTACAGCAGTAAAGAGATCTTTAAAAGCAGATTCATACATGAAATCCATTGCCGAGCATTTTAGATTTTTAATTACGAAAAAGGACTATAGTTTGATTTTAAAACTTAAATCGCCTGATATTTTTAAATATTACCAATTGTATCATCTTTGTGTTACTAAAAACAGGAATCTAATTAAAAGTATTGAAAAATTCAAATATGCTCCTGAATTTAGTGCAGTGTTTGATATGCAGAAACTCCTTCTTGATGATTCTGGAAAATTGAATCTAGTCCTTTTGGAAAAGGTAAGAAAACATTTGAATTTATTAGATCCAATTTATAAACAGCAAATTTATGATTTTTTAAAAAGAGATGGGATCGAAAGCTTATTACTTAACAGTTTTTTCAGTGATAAAACAGATTTTGAAAAAAGGGTTATTGCCATTCTCAATACTTATGAATCGAGGATAATATTGGCAACAGAAGATGTTAAATTTTTGGAATCCTATTTACGAAGTACAATTAAAGGTAAGATTCCCATTATAACTGCTGATAAGATTTTTTATAAAACGGGCAATATCTATTTAAAAAACTGTCTTTTTGAAAAAGCTATTAAGTATTTTTTGAAATGTCAGGGAGATTTAAAAATACCTGCAATGAAAAAAGTTTCAATTATAAATACTTATTTTTCGGAAAAAAAGAATTAGTTAAATGACTCTCGAAGATAGACTCCTGAATGACTGGTTTCTTACTATTGAGTTATCAACAGGATGCAATTTAAAATGCCCCACCTGTCCACAAAATGCAGCAAATAATAATTTGGAAGTAATGGATGAATCACTTCTCTTTGATATTCTAAATGGAATTTCAAGAGACAGAATAAAGTTTACCAGTCTGACCCCTTTTTTTAGAGGAGAACCCTTTTATAATACAAACTTTATTGAATATCTGAAACTGATCAATTCATTTAACAGGGATATTAGTTTTTTTGAATTTATGACTATACATAGTAATGGTCAATTTATTAATGATAATACAGGTAAAAAACTTTTTGAATTGATGGCAAAAAACGGCTATGGAGAGTTGATTGTTTCTCTTGATTCGAGCAGTGACGAATTGTATCAGAAAATCAGACCAGGTGGTGATTTCAATTGCTCTGTAAATAACTTGAAACAGTTAATAAATACTTACAAAGCTTATTCAGGTATAATTACTCTTGGAATACAATTTGTTGAGCATAAAGAAAACAGTGATGACTTTCCGAAATTTCTAAAATTCTGGACTGGAATTTTGAATAATAATAATTTACCATTTGAATTGATTGCTGAAAATGAAAAAATAATGAAAAATGTACCTGGAATATATATTGTCCGAAAACCAGCAGGGGAGTTTGAACAAAAAAGTACGATTCAATCGACGTCAATAAAAATTAATCATTTGGGTTGTCATAAAGCATGGGTCAGTCCAGTTATTGGAGTAAAAGGAGAAATAACATTTTGCTGTGCGGATTATAATTTTGAGATGATTAATTCTAATAAAACCTACTTCATACAGGATTTTGACTATTCAATTAAAAGTTTCTGGTACAGTAAACCAATGCAGAAAATTAGAAATGCTTTTAAAGCAGGAAACTTTCCAAAAAAATGTGATACTTGCATTGAGATGGGATTAAGCCTGGAGAACAAATATGAAGATCAATAGACTTGACTCTGTGATGCTTGAATTGACTGATTTCTGCAATTTAAGCTGTCCTATGTGTGATCAAAGTGGACATCGTGGAATAAATACAACAAGATCCATACATGGTTATCCTAAACGATTTATAAATAAATCGCTAATTTCAAAACTTTTGGAAAATATTAAAACTGACTTCAAACGCATCGATAATATTGCTCTTTTCTGGCAGGGGGAATCACTAATGCATCCTGATTTTACAGAGATTCTTGAAAGGGTTCTTGAAGATATTGGTTCAAATAAAGTAATTAAAAGTTTTCTTTTACATACTAATGCTATCCTTATGGATAAAAAAATCAGGAATATTTTGCTTCAACAGGAAATCAAGGGATCTGCAGTACATTTTTCGATTGATTCATCTTGCAGCAGTATATACAATATCATCCGACGTGGAGGGGATTTCAGTATTGTTCAAAACAATATCAAAGAATTTTTAAAATTAAAAAAATCCAGGAATCTTTTTCATCCAGTCACAAATCTTCAGTTCATAGTAATGAAGGAAAATGAAAATGATGCATTGAAATTTTATCGATATTGGAAAAATTTTCTTGAAGAGATAAATATGGATTATTCTGTGTCTAGTGATATTGTTTATAACGTTGCACCAGTATGTATTTATTTTAGGAAACTTGGGACCGGACCGGAAACAAAATCAGAAATCCATTGTAGCTATGATAATGTTCTCCAAATCATTGAAATGGAATCAGGTATAGACCTTACCAGTAAAAAAAATTCAATTGAAATCAATATTGATAAGGAAAATGAAGTCGCATGTAAATCTGCCTGGTATTCTCCAGTGATAAGTTCAAACGGAATTGTTACCGCCTGCTGTCTAGATATGAAACTGGATTATCTTCTTGGAAATATAGAAAATGATACACTTTATGAAATTTGGAATTCAGAAACTGCATGGCAATTCAGAAAAAATATAAAAAAAAGAAAATATAACCAATCCGGTATTAATTCTGTTGACAACCCACTTCTTTGCAGTAATTGTAAATTTTTAATTTAAGCCTGAGTTAAAAATGTTGTTGCAATATGCTTGATATTTCAAAAAACAGTTTTTCATAACTTGCCTTTTGAAGAATCAGACTTTTCAAATATTCCAGAGCAGTTTTCACTTGAGCGCCCAGACTTGATGGATATGGCTGGTTAACTTGCTGCGGGTTCATTGAATAATTCGTGTTACTTCCTGGAGTCAGGTAGTAATTACGATTAATTTTGTTAAGTGACCTTAAAAATTTTCTGTTTTGTGAAGAAGTCATAGACCTGATCTTACTATAGTCAGGAAGCGCATTTAAATCAAGAATGAGTGGATATAGGGGATTAGATTTTTTATCTACCAGCACAGGATGTATTCCCTGTATCTGAGCAATTGATTTTCCTCTATGTTCATGTTTTGTTCCCATAAATTCCTTGACCTTTACAAGATCCGGTATTCCAGGAAGTTCTATGGAAATAGACTGTTTTCGTTTAAACCATTTATTATATTTTTTTCTGATCATTTTCCATTGAATATCTTCACGATTCTTATATTGGATTGTGATGGTTCCAAGATAAAAATCTCTGTTACCTCTAAATGCGGATCTACTTTGGGGGCAGTATATTCTAACCTGATATGCTTTAACAAATGATGCGGATTCTTCCTGTAATCTGGCACTGTTTTGAAGATTAGCTGAAATAGTAATTGTTTTAAAGTCTATTTTTCCTGGAGATCTCTGATAACTTGCCCATTTATAGTTACCATAATTATCAATAGGTTCTCTTAATCTATCAATATATGAATCTCTGTTCTTCAGAAAATCCATTCCAATATCACCAAGGTTTAATGTATTAAACATTTTAGTGACATCTTTTGAAGTATATTTTGTAGTGAAAAATTTCTTAAGTCGATTGTAATCAAAAACTGAATCAAAAAGAGAGTCTTTATTTTTTAAATAATCATCATAACCTAACTTTTCAATATAAAGTTCAGATATTTTCAAATAATTATCATATCTTGTTTCAACAATATCTAAAATTTCATCTGCAATTGTACTTTTCAATTCGATATACGTATTTATCTGATTGGCGTATGTTCCGCATGTTAGGATAAATAATGCTACAAACGTGACTAAAATTATTTTTTTCATTTTTTGCTCCTTAAGGCTTTAATTCTGGAATAATATATAATATCTATCTCTAAATTGCAATAAATATTGACATATCAACAGTACGTATATAGAATAATAAATTATAAACTAAGAAAAAATACATTTAATATAACGATCTTCAAATATTTATTAAAGAGATCGCTTAATAAAGGAGACTGCAATGGAAGTCAAAGATACTTTAAATCTTCCGAAAACTAAATTCAAGATGAAGGCCAACTTAACTCAGAAGGAACCTGAATTTATAAAGTATTGGAATGAGCATAATACATACCAGAAAATGAAGGCCAACAGGGCAAGTAATGATAAATTCATATTTCATGATGGGCCTCCATATGCAAATGGACAGATACACATTGGACATGCTTTAAATAAGATATTAAAAGATATTGTTGTAAAGTATAAAACTTTAATGGGAAATGAAGTTAAATTTATTCCAGGATGGGATACACACGGTCTTCCCATTGAGCTTGCAGTAATGTCTCAGTTAAAAAAGCGTAAAGATGATATGTCTATTGAAGAGATTCGCAAAGAATGCAGAAAATATGCATTAAAATATGTAGAACTTCAAAAGAAGGACTTCATCCGACTTGGGTGCTTTGCCGACTGGGATAATCCATATATCACTTTGGAGAAAGAGTATGAAGCTGAGGAATTAAAAGTTTTTAAAGAACTTTACCAAAAAGGATATATTTTTAAAGGTTTAAAACCTATCTACTGGTGTTCAAAATGTGAAACCGCTCTTGCTGAAGCAGAAATAGAATATGATATGCATACTTCAGATTCCATATTTGTCAAATTCCAGCTTATGTCAACGCTTGAAAAATGTAGTGCTGATATCAAAGAAAAGATCAGGGATTACAGTGACCAAATATTTTTTGTGATATGGACAACAACTCCATGGACACTTCCTGCCAATGTTGCGATTTCACTTCATCCAGATTTCAAATACAATTTTGTCAGGAATAATGCAAATAATGAAATCTATGTCATTGCAGATGAATTGTACAAAAATGCTATGGAACAGATTAATGTCACAGACTATGAAGTTCTGGGAAGTTGTCTTGGTAAAGATCTTGAATATGAAATGACTCAACATCCTTTCATCGACAGAACTTCTACTGTAATACTTGGAAATCATGTTACTCTTGAACAGGGAACAGGTTGTGTTCATACTGCGCCTGGACATGGTGCAGAAGATTTTGTTGTCGGACATAAGTATAAATTGCCAGTAATATCACCGATCGATGATAAAGGTTATTTTACAATTGATGCTGGACATTTTGCAGGCTTGTTTTATGGCGAAGCAAATGAAAAGATCATTGATCAACTTGTTAACAGTAACGACCTTTTGCACAATGAAAAAATTGAACATTCGTATCCTCATTGCTGGCGGTGCAAAAGTCCAGTTATATTCAGAGCAACAAAACAATGGTTTATATCTGTAGAAAAAGGAGATATAAGAGAAAAAGCTCTTGAAGGTGTTGAACAGGTAAAGTGGATTCCAGCCTGGGGGAAAAACAGGATGACCAGCATGCTTCAGGATAGACCCGACTGGTGTATTTCCAGACAGCGTATCTGGGGAGTTCCAATTCCAGTATTTTATTGTAGAGAATGCGGTACAGAGCATATAAATGATGAAAGCCTTGATGCAGTAATAGATCTTTTTGGAAAAAAAGGATCAGATTCCTGGTACATTGAAGAAGCTGAGAATATTCTGCCACCTGATAGCAAATGCAAAAAATGTGGTCATACTTCTTTCAAAAAAGAATCTGATATTCTAGATGTATGGTTTGATTCCGGAGTAAGTCACAGAAGTGTTCTTGAAGTGTTTGACGGAGTTTCCTGGCCAGCTGATCTGTATCTTGAAGGTAGTGATCAGCACAGAGGATGGTTTCAAACATCATTATTGACAAGTATTGGATCACGAGGTGTTCCGCCTTACAAAACAGTTTTGACTCATGGATTTGCAGTTGATGGTAAGGGGAAAAAAATGAGTAAATCTGTTGGAAACGTAATTGCTCCTCAGAAGATCATTAAACAATTTGGTGCAGATATCCTTAGGCTTTGGGTTGCAAGCGTGGATTACAAGGATGACGTCAGGCTTAGTGATAAGATAATCAAACAAATGGTTGATGCTTATAGAAAAATCCGTAATACGATTCGTTTCATATTGGGAAATATAAGCGATTTTGATCCAGCAGAAAGTTATGATTATTCATTCAAAAGTATAGATAAATGGAGTGTCCTTAAACTAAATGAATTAATTGAAAAAGTTAGTGGATACTATAGTAATTATGAATTTTACAAGTTGTACCATGAAATCCATAATTATTGTACAATTACTCTGAGCAATTGTTATCTTGATGTATTGAAGGACAGATTATACACATATAATACTGAAAACCCTCACAGAAGAGCAGCTCAGAAGGTCATATATGAAGTAGTAAAAGCACTCACCATAATGTTGAGTCCTGTATTATCGTTTACATGCGAAGAAATATGGAAACATGTAAACAGCGATAATGATCTTGATTCAGTATTCTTGGCTGACTGGCCTGTGAAAATGGATTTTATCGAAAAAGAGGCTGGTTTAGATGAATTCATGTCAGTAATACTTAAGTTCAGGGAAGAAGGCCAGAAAGCTATGGAAATTGCCAGAAATGCAAAAATAATCGGCCATAGTCTCGATGTAAAACTAACAGTCTATACAGAAAATGAAGACTTTATCAACTCGATTGAAAAATATGGTTTTGAAGATGTTAAGGAATTATTAATCATTTCAGGCTTCGAAATTGTTAAGGAAAAATATTCAGGAACCGATGAAATATTTGTTACTGAAGATGATTACAGTATTAAAATTGAAAAATCGGCTGGTGAAAAATGTCCTCGGTGTTGGAAATATACCAAAAAAATGATAAAGATAGAAGATGTTGATGTATGCGAAAAATGTAGTTCATTTATTAATATTAGCTAGTGTTATTGTAATTTTCACTAATACTTCTGTATACGGAATTGAAAAGAATATTGATCTTCAAAGATTTAAAGTAGATCTACTTTACAAAAAATATCAGCTTACCGGGAGTGATAAAGTTAAGGAATTATTGCTTGCTGAAATTAATAATTCATTGAATTATATCAGCATGTCAACTAATCCCCAACCAGCTAAAGCAATACCTTCTCATATCAAATTCGGTCGAAAACTTGGTATGAGAGTAATACAACTTCGTGATCATCTTGAAATTAAAGCGGTATTCTCTATCGGAAGTGCAATAAAGGGCGGTCTTAAAGCAGGCGATATTATAACTGAAGTACTAGGTATTCGTGTAAGAACAATACAACATCTTGAAATGATATTGAATTCTAAAAGTCGTGGTTCTTCTTACAATTTTACAGTTATACGAGGTGGCAAAACCATTACAAGGAAAGTGAATTATTAATTTATGTTTGAATTTCTAGTACAAATAAAAAGTGTTATTTTCATGCTATTTGGAATTTCATTAGCCTGTTTGGTCATTTGGCCGTTTTTTGTTGCCAAGAATTTCAAAAAATACTTCTTATACAATTTTTTTTACTTTATTACGATAGCGGCCTTTTTTTTCGACCAATATACTAAGAAACTGGCTATTGATCATCTTAAATTAAGCCGTATTAGAATACCGATTATAGAAGACGTACTTTATTTTTTCTATGTTGAAAATTATGGTGCAGCTTTTGGAATACTTCAGGGAAAGATTATACTTTTTAAAGTTGTTGCAGTTCTTGCGATAATTATAATAATTATTTATTCAAAACTGGTTCCACGAAAAAACTATTGGCTGCAGGGAGCTCTTGCGATGTTATTAGGAGGAGCACTTGGCAATTTTGCTGATAGACTTCGGTTTAATTGTGTAATTGATTTTATCTATATTAAATATAAGACTTTTGAATGGCCTGTTTTCAATTTTGCAGATGTTTTCATCGATATAGGGGTTGCCATATTGTTCGTTAATTTTATCTTTGCCAAAGAAGAGGTTGAAGAAAAAGATGATCAAAAAATTGAATTAGAGTGTTCTGAAAAAGAAATTAAGTCTGAAATTATAGAAGAATCTGATGGAAGTAGTCTGAATGTACCCGATAATACTTAAAATCAATGAATTCAATGTTTTTGGAATTGCAATAGGTCCTATTAAAATTTATACCTATGGGATAATGATGGCGATAGGCTTTTTGACAGCCTTCTATTACCTCAATAAAATTTGTAGCAAATATGGTATCAGCAAAGTTGATATGATGGATTGCATGATCGTCATGGTTGTATGCGGAATCCTAGGTGCAAGATTAAATTATGCCGCCTTGAATATAGGATATTTTTCCAATAATCCATTTAAAATTTTTGCGATTAATGAAGGAGGTTTGGTCTATTATGGAGGCTTTCTACTTGCTTTATTCGGAGC
>DAOVTB010000137.1 GCA_030633305.1 Candidatus Muiribacteriota bacterium | reverse complement strand
TTTTTTATAATTGGAAATATAAAACAACAAAATCGACAAAATTGAGAATAATACAAAAAAAGTGGTCCCTTTTACAATCTTCCATTTTTTAACATTATTATTTTGATTTTCAAGATTTTTACACCAGAAAAACACCGAACCGGCAAAAAAGAATATACTGAAAAAAACGAGAATAATCAGCATATTCACAATATGTGCAAAATATATTGTTGGAACTTCCAGAACATTTGACCAGAAACTTCTATCAAACAATGATGGAATATAAAAAATCAATACCAAAAATAAAAGTGAAAAAACAATTGAGATAATAGGAAAAATCCAGATTTTTTCATTTCTTGGTATTACTTCAGCTTTATCAGAGTCAAATAGCAATTTGATCATGAATTGCAAAATAGAAAGCATCAATATCGCAACACAGAGAAATAAATTAGCGCTTATGGATTGCATAAAAAACAGTTTTCCACTTAATGCTGTCACAGTAAGCATAATAAGGTAAACTATAAAAAAATGTACAATTATAAACAAATTTATAATGTCCTGTTTACATAAGTTTTTGTAGTGTTCCTGCGATAAATCTGTATATTTTTTTCCCCTCTAATCCCTGCTTCCAAAAAGACGTAACATGTAGAGAAAAAGATTGATAAAATCAAGATATAGAATTAAAGCGCCAAAAATTGCAAATTTCTGAATTCTAGCTTCAGAATGAGGATCAGCTGGTGCATCAGTCATTGAAATCATCATTCTTTTGATTTTCTGAGTATCATAGGCTGTTAGTATTGTAAAAAGAATAACGCCTATAATCGATGTGATCCAAATCGATAAAGGATTCTGAAAAATTATATTTACTATAGAAGCCAGTATCAAACCAACTAAACCCATAAACAAATAATTGCCCATGGAACTCATATCTTTTTTAGTTTTATATCCCCAGGCGCTCATGGTTATAAAAGTTCCAGCAGTAATAAACAAAGTACTGGCAATTGAATCTTTAGTATAAATTAAAAATATCATTGATAAGGTTACGCCATTAAGAGCAGAATAAGCAAAAAAACATGTTTTCGCTGTTGTAATAGACATTTTCATAACTCTCGAACTCAGGAGGAAAACAAGTGCTAACTCAGCAATAATACAAACATAGAAAAGACCTGACGAAAGCATATATATAACCAATGGTATATTGTTAGCCATCAGTAATGCAACAATAGCAGTCATCGCCAGCCCCATTGACATCCACCAGTAAACTTCAGTCATAACAGAACTTACATCCAGTTCACTTGCTTGACTTTTCTGTAATATTTGTTCCTGCATTTTTCCCTCCATTTTTTAACTTGTCATAAACAATTATACACTATTATAATTAATAAAGTCTAAATTTAACCTAAATTTTTTCTTTTAGTAAAGCTAATTATTTATAATGAAAGTAGATTGAGAGCATTGAAATTATGGATATGATTTTAATTAACAATATTTACATTCAAAAAGAGATTTTTACCCTAAAGTTCAAATGTGATCTTAATAAATGCAATGGAGCATGTTGTACTTCCGGACCGGGGCAGACTCCGCTTTCAAACATGGAAATTATTTTATTAAATGATTACCAGCTAAAAAAAGATAATGATCAATGCTTTATTGATTCTAACGGGCAGGATAGTTTTCTAAAACTCAATGAATCTGGAGATTGTATCTTTTCAGATGTTATTAATGATATAGCTTTTTGTTCACTGCATCCTGAAAATAAGCTTCTAAAGCCTGCTTATTGTAGACTGTTCCCATTAAAGATTAAACGGAAAAATCATTTTCAATTCATTACTATCGAAAAAAGAGAGATATGTGATTCCGCTTTTACTGAACAAAAGCTATATATATGGGAATTTTTATCTGAATATTTAATTTTCCAATTTGGAAAAAAATGGTATAATGATTTTGTTTCCGTTTTTCATTCACAATTTGCAGAATATTCAGGAGGAATTTCATGAGTTTTATACCGGAACGCAGAAAAAAGATTGGTGAAATCTTTTTAGCGATGGGACTTGCAACTGAAGATGACGTTAAAATGGCATTGTCTTATCAGCAAAAACACCCTGATAATAGATTAGGCGAAGTTCTTTCTGATGCAGGAGTTATCAATAATGAGGATATTGCGATTGCGTTAGCAAAGCAATTTAAATTACAGTATATAAATCTGAATAAATTTATTCTTGATCCAAAATTAACTGTTGAATTAACTGAAGAACTGATTGCCGATCTTTATTTTGTTCCATTAAAAAAACTTGGTGGCAATGTAATAATAGCCATCGATGATCCTACTGACCAAAAAAGGATCGAGCAAATTACTCAAAAAATCCCTGGAAATGTTACTTTTGTTGTATCTTCTTCAAGTTCTATTTCAAAACTTTTGACAGATATCATTTATAAAGTCAAAACCAAGACTACAATAAAACGCGAAAAAAAGAAAGCAGCAGAAAAAGAAGCTACCATTACAAAAAAAATAACACCTCCAAAAGATGGAGCTGCTGTTGAAGAAGTTAAAGAAAAAGTACAGGCACCAGTACAGGAAAAAATTATTCCAAAAATGGATCCATTAGCTATAAAGAAAATGGACTCAATGCTTGAGGATTTCAATGAAGATGAAAAAGTCTTCGATCAATTTCTTGAAAAGTTAAAAGAACTTGCCGTTCCTGTTCAAATATTTCTAGCTACTGGAACTACACTTCAAGGTGGAATCATTATTGCATTTGACGATGAAGCCATTTACTTGAAAGAGAAAAAAAAATGTCAGCTTATTCTTAGAAACTCCATCGTCGGAATGTCCTTTGTAGAGCCTCTATCTTAATTGATTCAAAACAAATGAAAAACGAAGATGCCAATCAGAATTATTGGATTTCTCCTTAATTGTTCTTGTAATAACAAGGTTTTTATTCATATTTTCAATCTTTTGAATAATACCTGTAATTTGTTCTGTATTTTCAAGCAAAAATAGTTCTTCAGGTAATTCTTTGTTATATGGAGTTGCAATAACAGGAATGCCACTTGCGAAGTACTCATAAATTTTTATAGCATCTACCATTTGGGTGACACGATTTACAAGAAAAGGAACAATCCCTGCATCAAAGCATTTCATATATCGCAAAATCTCTTCATGACTAACTTTGCCTGTTAAAATCACGTTTTTTGGAAGTCTTCCAGGGTCCTTATCTATTGGTCCTACAATGATAAAATTACATGATTCTAATTTCATTGCAAGAATTCTTATTAAATCAAAATCAAGTTCATGCGTTCCACCAACATATCCTATATTTCTAATTTTATATCCTTCCATTTTCCATTTCAGACAATTGTACTTGAATACACTATGATATTTTTCTGTAAATATGCCGTTTGGTATTGTCACTGCATTAATTTCTGTACTGGATTTCAAAAGGCCATTGCATGTAATAATACTATGCTCTGCAATTTCCATTATTTTCAGGTCATATTCTTCCTGTTCATCCAGATTATGAAAAGTTTCTGGCAGTCTATCTATCATATCACTGAAAACTATGTTAAATAATCCTTTTTTAAAATGAATCCCTCTGGGTAAAAACTCATAAAGCGACGGTTTTTTAGCAGTTAACAGGTTAATAAGGAAAGCAAGGGAATTTAATAATATCGATACTATTCCTCTGTTAAATTGTTTGATAAAGAAAACTCTGTTTTCAAATGGAATTAGTGGAAAACAATCAACAACCAGAATTTCATTATCAGATATTTTTACTCCTGGAAATCTCCATTTCCCTGCAAAAGTCTTATATGGATTAATAAATATAACATTATAGGAATCACTTAATATTTCAGCCAGAGCCTGATGCCGCTGATAATTAAAATTCCAGTCAATATTTGAAATTATTATTACTGTTTCTTTCATTTTAAAATTGTATAATACTTCTTTTTATATTTCATTATTCTTTGTTTTATTTGTTCTTTGTTTTACTTTTACTTGTTCGTTTCTGCGTTCTGAATGGGATGAAGTTTGGAATATTCTGCATCTGGATAAACCGAGGCGTATTATTGTGCGTCGTGAATATAAGGTGCCAGGGCAACTTTGCATTCAACCAAGATTCCAATTCACGACACAGTTGAACAAAAGTTCCATCTGGCACCGGTATTAACTATTATAATTCAGGACGCAGAAAGGCCGTATTTTTTAATTTTTCTATAATATGTTGATCTTGATATCCCTGCAATCCGGGCTGCAATAGAAATATTTCCTGAAGCCTGATCAAGACATTGGGCCAGAAACAGTATTTCATTTTTTTCAAGCATTCCGGCTCCTGAAGCAGTTTCTTCAGTATTAATTGAATTTAATATATGATCTGGAATATGGGAAATAACTCTTTTTTTATCATTATTTATCCATAATTCCCTGTCAACATAATTTTGAAGTTCCCGAACATTTCCTGGCCACCGATATTTTTTTAATTTTAAAAGATTTTTTTCGCTAAAAGTCGTCTTATCATAAGAAGGATTTTTTCCTCTGAACTTACTTTCAAAATATTTAACAAGTAAAGGAATATCTTCTGGTCGCTCATGCAAAGATGGCATTTGGACAGATAAAACACTCAATCTGTAATAAAGATCTTCTCTGAATATCCCCATCTTGATCAGCTGCTTTAAATCTTTATTAGTAGCAGCCAGAATTTTTGCATCTACTTTTATTTGTTCTGTGCTTCCAAGCGGATGAACAATACCATCCTGAAGAACCCTCAACAACTTTACCTGAGTACTATGCGGCATATCGCCAATTTCATCAAGAAATATAGTTCCACCTTTTGCAGATCTAAATTTACCGATATATCCCTTTGAAGATGCTCCAGTAAATGAATTCGGTGCATATCCAAACAATTCACTTTCAACTAATTCACCTGGAATAGAACCACAATTTACAGCAATAAACGGACTCTTTTTCCTGGAACTCTCATGATGAATAGCCTGAGCCGCAAGTTCCTTTCCGGTACCACTTTCACCAGTGATGATCACCGGGGAATCACTTTTTGCACAAATCAATACCAATCTTTTTACATTGGCTATCATTTCACTTGAACCAATAATATCATCTAGATGGAATCTGGCAATTCTACGGTGGTCATGGTTGGAATCACCAAAATACACTCGGAGTCCATTCAATTCAAAAACAAACCGCAGGCCATTCTTTGTTAAAATTCCATTATCAAATACAATTGTACCTTTTGAATCTTTGATTACAACGGGTATGTTTACATCATTGAAATCTATTTTCATTTAGTGGCTCTTAGTTTTTTTTCATAAGTAATCAATAACTCTATGCTTGCATCAATATCAGATATTGACAGAATTTCACGATTTGAATGACAGTTCTTGGCTGGAACTCCTACATAACCTGTTTCAATTCCTCCATTTTGCCAACATATACTACTTAAATCACTCCCACCTCCAGTTACGATTTCTATCTGATAAGGTATTTTTGATTTTTTTGCAGTGTTTATAAGCTTTTTGATTACTTTTCTTTCACCACTGGAAGAATCTTTGAAACAAATGCCTGTTCCTTTACCAATTACTGGGTCAGCAGCAAAAAGCGGACAATCAGCATAAACAATATCAAGAATCAAAGCCTGCTTGATTGAATCTGTAAAACTATATGGCAAAGCCTTACTGCCTAACATACCAAATTCTTCCCTCACTGTATGACAGAATAAAAAATCATGATTTTGTTTTTTCAATTCATCTGCAATCAAAAGCATTATAAATACACAACTTTTATCATCAAGAGATGGACTTACAATTGTATTTTCAAATGATTTAAAATACTTGCTGTAGGCTACAAGATCACCAGCTTCAAGCTTTTTTCCTTTAGATGTAGCCAAAGCTTCAAAGTATCCAATATTATGATCATTCTTATCTTTATACAAAATACCTGGTATTTCCTTACCACCACTGAAACAAACTGCATCATCAAGATTTTCAAACTGAGGAGCACCAATTGTATTCAATTTATAATAACCAGGTTTTTCTTCCTTCACAATCATAAAGCCAACTGTGTCCATATGAGAAACCAATGCAATTTTTGGATTCTTTTTCTTACTGGCCAGTACATTTCCAGCTTTATCAAAATATGCTTGATATCCTATTTTTTTATAATAATCTATTAAAAACTTTCCGAAATCCTCTTCATAACTGCTCACTGAATATAAACCCAGCATTTCTTCAAAAAGATTAAGTTTTGCCTTGATTTTCTTTAAATATTTCATATTGTTTTCCTTATAACACTGTGTAATATGAATCTTTACCTTTTTCGCATTCTCCACAAATTTTCTGATCCTCATAATTCAAGAGAAATACTTCACCGCACTTAGTGCATAAATCTGTTCTTTTCATAGGCTCTTTCTCATCAAGGTTAACCATGACCTCCTGACTCGAAATCATGTTTTCTCCTAACTTTTTAATTTCCTCGATAACAAATTTATTATGTTCTTCACGGGTTAAACTTGAAAGGTCCCTGCATCTAAAATAAAACTCATAAAAATAAGGCATTTTTTCTCTATCAATTTTTTTTGAATCAACATAAACCCTGAGTCCTTTTTTAGTATCCCGGTTAAATACTGTAAAAGCGAAACGCCCACTCTGTATCTCATGCCTGATATATCTGTTTCCCAACGTTGCACCTTTAAGTATCTGAATTGGATCTGGTATGCAAAAATGGGTCTCCATAACATAATTACTTTTTTCTTTAATATTAAATTTTTTTTCTGCCAGTTCAAGCATAATGACTGCAAGATAAATTCCTGGAGCCGTTTTCTTGTGAAAATTCAATGTTTCTCTAATCCTTTCTGCAGTTTTGGTACTCATAATATTCTCCTTTATTTTGAATCAATTTGTTTTAAAACACCAGATTCATCATAGTAATAGTTTTTATATTTTATTCCACCAAGTGACAGTTTTTCTGATTTAGATCTTACAGAAGTAATACCACCATGTTTTCCAGTTTTTTTGATTACATCCCAGACAAGATCAGATTTTTTTTCCTGAAGCATAAATGGATCACGTTGAAACTTTCGAATAAATCTTGGAGCAGGCGGTGCAACGGCAAGATCAGAAAGACTTGCCGGATATCTTCCGTAGTAACTTTTGAATTTTGAAATAGCAATTGAATAATCACGAAGGATATGAAAAAAGGTTTCTTCCCTCTCACGAATTATATCTTTGCTTATCATTGGCTGTATTTCAAGCGCAAGAATTGCAAGAGTTACTAGAAAAATCAAAAGTAAAAGATAGGCAAATCCTCTTTTACGATTTACCATTGATTGTATAAAGTTCCTTCCAAGGACATACTATTGGAACCACTCTTTATATTGAAAATATCGTCTTTCTGCTGAGCAGAGGAAATGGTTACCCAGGTTTTAGATGAATTTGTAATAGGATCAACCGGAATACTGCGAATATATCTTTTTTCAACAAGTGCTTCCAGTTCTGCAGGATATTCACCATTATCACCATAATATTTATCAATACATTCTCTGACAATTCTAAGGTTTGTTTTCAATACGCTTTCGCGGGCTTTATGTGCGACCTTATCTCCGCGAGGCATTGCAACAAGATAGAGTATTCCAATAATTGCAATGACAATGGATAACTCCAAAAGTGTAAAACCAGCATTGAATTTTTTTCGAACAGAAAACATTATTTTACCACTCCTTGTATTTGCTACCATCTTTATTTTCCAAATCACTCAAACTACGCACGTCAAATACATTTTCTTTATTAGACATAATCGAATTTAATGGATCAGTTGAAGATATTGTCTGCCACTCTGCTTTTTGAGTAAACGGATCAACCGGTATTTTTCTAATAAATCTTTTTTCTAATAGAACATGAAGATTGAGAGGATACTTCTTGCTATAATTCTTCTTGGGATCACTCCGATGTTCTTCCTCCCAATATTTATCAATTGCTCTTCTCATACTGTATAACGCTCTTTTAAGCTGTACTTCTTTGTCACGATGAACATCATTTTCCTGAAGAGGCAGTGCCAGAAAAGCAAGGATTGATAATACTACAAGAGAAATCATCAGTTCAATGAAAGTTACACCCTTAATAAATACCTGTCTTTTGTCAAATCTCATCTCAAACCATTCAATAATTAATATTTACTGTAATTAACACCCTTGCCATCAACAGGAAGATTATCAAATCTTCCATCTTTATCAGCAAGTCTAACATTTCCATTATTTTTATCGTAATATATTATTCCTGAACAAGTCGCTCCTCTCCAGATAACCGGAACCTCATTAATGAAATCTGGTTTCAGTTCCTCAAGAGTACGAGGATATTTTCCATCATTAACCATCCAGAAACCATGAATTGCAGATCTGAATGAAGTCAGAGTCTGCTTGATTCTTGCATCTCTGGATTTATTCATAAGCCCTGGAGCCGGCGTCATAATCATTCCTGCCAGTATACCAATAATACTTATAACAATAAGTAATTCTATTAAAGTGAAACCTCTGTTTACTCGCATAATATAGATAATATCAATAATCTTTTAAACAGTCAATAACATATAACCTGGATCGGGCGATTGTTTAAAATTTAAGTCAATATATTTTTTTCTTGACTGCTTAAAAAAAAAGATATAAGTTAAAAATAACTTTAATAAACCAAATTGAAAAAGGAGAATCATAGTGGCTGAAAAAACACTAATCATATTTAAACCCGATTCCGTTCAAAGAAGACTCTGTGGAAGAATACTAACAAGAATCGAGTCAAAAGGTTTTAAAATTGTAGGTATGAAAATGCTGCAGATCACAAAAGAACTTGTTTCAAAACATTATGCAGAACATGTTGGTAAAGAGTTCTTTCCTAGATTAGAAAAATTTACAATTTCCAGCCCGGTTATTGTTCTTGCTGTTGAAGGTAATGACGTGATTAAAGAAATGAGAAAACTAGTAGGATCAACTGATCCACATGAAGCAGAACCTGGCACTATAAGGGCTGACATGAGTGTTATATCACCTTATAACCTTATTCACGCAAGTGATTCACCAGAATCTGCCGAAAGAGAACTTGAAATATTCTTTAAATCAGAAGAAATATTTGATTATCAAATGCCTGACGATGCATGGCTCTGCAGATAAGAAAGATTTTTAAACTAAATTTTTAAAAAAATTATACAGTTTTGCAGTTTTTACTGAAAAACACATATTTTTTTTTGCAAATTTTCTCATCATATCAGTTTGCTTTTTTCCAATCAAAGTATCATAAAAGCAAAATAATTTATTGATATCAATCGGTTTATCATCAGAACTTACCCTAAAAACAAAAGGAAAATGAGGTGGAATTTCCAAGTCATTGTAACCAATTATAAATGGAATTCCTTTTGCCATATACTCAGGGGTTTTAAGTGGGCCACCATCAGTCATCTCTAGTCTATGCAACGCAAGACTGGAAACGGCAATATTTATGCTACAATAAAAATCAGCCAGATCTTTACCAGTGAGGCTACCTAAAAAAACCACTCTCTCTTTTGAAGGAATAAGGTTCAATTCTGATTTCAATTTATCAAATTCTGATCCTTTGCCGACAAGATAAAGCTTTATTTTACGTGTCCCTATGTAATCCGAAAGCCCATGAATCAAGCGGTCAATACCATGCCAAGAAGATAAATTCCCTACAAATCCCAGTTTTAATTCTTCACTATCATAACCAGGTACAATTCTCCGAATTCTGTTTTTCTTAAGATCTACACTATTACCCAGTACAAGAAAACGAGTATTTTTAATTTTTGAACTTATTTGTGATTTTTGATATACAGAAATTGACTTGCTCATACTCACAATGCCATCCAACATATTCCTGATATATTTTCCAAATATATATTCCAGAAAAAAATGAAGCGGTTTCTTCAATAATTTGACTTCAAATAATTCCTTAGTTTGATGTTCAGTAATCAGTTTCATATCAGGATAAATTTTTTTTAAATATTTCAATGCGATAAACAGGATTGGATCCGCAACAGGATAGCGCAAATAAATAAAATCAGGCTTATGTCTTTTAACTTCAATAATGAATTTTTTTACAGATGCAATCTTACCTTGTATGTAATCCAAAAAACCATTTGCAGGTGCCATGAAGTTAATAGGTATAAATTTAAGTTCAGGAAATAATTGACCTGCTTCGAAATTTTCTGGTACCAGAATCACTGGTTTTAAAATAATATCTGTTCCATTTTTATTGAAGTAATGAATAAATGAATCAAATTTGTTGATTATTCCAATGTTTTTATGAAAATTGCTATAAATAAATGCAACGAATATACCTTTTTTCAACCTGTTACTCCAAAATTTGTTTTAATCAAATTGGTATTTTAAGTCTATAGTAATTAAATTATTCTTCTCAGTCAATATTCAAAAGAAAATATCAAAAATTCTACGTATTATCATTAAGGAAATATAAAATAAATTTGTCGGAAAACTACTTCACAGTGTATAATATTATTGGAAAAAAGCATTTAAGATGAATAATTAATATTATTAATTGGAAAAATAACCTCTATATATAATATACTCTTATGTTTTTATATTGAATAATACTTATCAAATTGAATGCTAAAGTTTTTTATAATTATTCCGAAAGATTAAATTACTATGTGTTTTTATAAGGGAGAAGGTCATAATGGTTAAACCGGCAAAGCAGAGACTCCGTTTGGGTGATGCACTTGTACAGGATGGATTGATAAATCAGCAACAACTTGAACGTGCTCTGGCATTACATAAACAAAGTGGAAAAAGGCTTGGTGAAGTCCTGGTTGAAATGGGGCTTGTTACTGAACAGGATGTTGTTGAAGTTCTTGGAAGACAACTTGGAATTCCTTATATAAATCTTAGCACCTACCTTATTGATCCCGTTACTGCAAGGATTGTTCCCGAACATATTGCTAAAAGGCACCAGTTGATTCCGATTAATAAAGTAGGAAACAAACTAACGGTTGCCATGGTTGATCCTCTAAATGTTCTTGCTATTGATGAAATCCAGTTGATGACAGGTTTTGTTGTAAAACCTGTTGTTGCAACGTCTAAAGACATTAAAGATGCTATCAATAAAGCTTATGGAAGTGATGAGGGTGAAATGAATGACCTCATGGACAACCTTGATGATATTGGAAGTACTTCTGTTTCTGATGAAGATGAACTTGATGCAATGGGCGAACTCGGAGAAAATGATGCTCCGATTATCAGGCTGGTAAACCTTGTTATTTCTCAGGCGGTTGAAACGGATGTTTCTGATATTCATATTGAATGTTTTGAAAAAGATTTAAGAATTCGATACAGACTTGATGGTGTTCTACATGAAGCAATGTCTCCACCTAAAAAAGCTCAGGCTGCTATCAGCTCCCGTATCAAAATCATGGCAAAACTTAACATTGCTGAACGACGACTTCCTCAGGATGGTCGTATCAAAATAAAAGTAAATCAAAAGACAGTCGATTTACGTGTATCTACTCTCCCATGTGTATGGGGCGAAAAGATTGTTATGAGAATCCTGGATCAGTCTAACCTTAAACTTAACATGGAAGATCTAGGATTTGAACCAGAAAGTCTTGATAAACTTCATCATGCGATTGCACAGCCAAACGGAATTGTTCTTGTTACCGGTCCTACTGGTAGTGGTAAGACAACAACACTATATTCTGCACTCCATAAGGTTTCTCAGCCAGATGTTAATGTTATGACTTGCGAAGATCCTGTTGAATACAATTTACACGGAATTAACCAGGTTCAGTGTCGACCTGATATTGGACTTACATTTGCAGCTTCTCTTAGATCCTTTCTACGTCAGGATCCGGATGTAATCATGGTTGGAGAGATCAGAGATTATGAAACAGCAGAAATCGCAATTAAAGCTTCACTTACAGGGCATCTTGTTTTATCTACACTTCATACAAATGATGCTCCGGCAACTGTTGGTCGTCTGTTAAATATGGGTATTGAACCCTTTATGGTTGCAACTTCACTCATCTTGATCCAGGCTCAAAGACTTGTAAGAACAATATGTAAAGATTGTAAAATTGAATATAAA
This sequence comes from Candidatus Muiribacteriota bacterium, assembly GCA_030633305.1. Lineage (GTDB taxonomy): Bacteria > Muiribacteriota > DAOVTB01 > DAOVTB01 > DAOVTB01 > DAOVTB01. The sequence continues at coordinate 773 of DAOVTB010000137.1, read as the reverse complement.
CCAAAAATCGATTTGATAAAATCACTTGAGATTGATCACGAGAAATGTGTAAGAATTGGTCTTCCTCATCTTGATCCTAATAAACTTCTTCTTTATAAAGGTAAAGGTTGCGAGCTTTGTGGTAATACTGGGCATCGTGGAAGAATCGGAGTCTATGAAGTTCTTGTCTTTTCCGATCGTTTAAAGAAAATGGTTCTTGACGGTGCTTCTACTTCAAAACTTAAAAAAGTAGCCTGTGAAGAAGGAATGCTCACTCTTCGTGAATCGGCTTTAAGGAAGATGTTAATTGGAAAAACAACTCCAGCTGAAGTAGTACGTGTAACATCTGAATAAATATATAATATAATTTAGGAGATAATTTTAACACTATGTTTGTACTGAATGATCTATTAAACCTTGTTGTGGATAATGGTGCATCTGACTTGCATCTGACAGTTGGTTCACCACCTGTAATTCGTGTAGATGGAGAACTTATTTCAACTGATCTTGATGTTTTAACACCCATGGATACCAGAAGTCTCATATATAATATGCTCACAGCCGAGCAGCAGAAAGAATATGAAGAAAAACTGGAGCTGGATTTATCATATTCAGTTCATGGTTTTGGAAGATTCCGTGTTAATGTTTATAAACAAAGAGGTTGTATTGGTGCTGCATTTAGAACCATTCCTTCTAAGATCCCATCTATTTCGGATCTTAATGTACCTCCAAAAATCAAGGATTTCGCTCGACTTCCAAAAGGTCTTGTGCTTGTAACTGGACCAACAGGAAGT
>DAOVTB010000101.1 GCA_030633305.1 Candidatus Muiribacteriota bacterium | reverse complement strand
TCTACATTCCGGGCATAGTCTTCTTACAAGTCTTTGAGCCATTACCAGATTCAATGCTGAAGACAACATATCAACATCAATACCCATATTCGACATTCTGGCAACAACATCAACCGCATTATTTGTATGTAATGTTGAAAACACAAGATGCCCTGTCAGAGCAGCGGCAACTGCGATTTCAGCTGTTTCTTCATCTCTGATTTCTCCGATCATTACAACATCCGGATCCTGTCTCAGAATTGATCTCAAACCACTTGCAAATGTAAGACTCTTTTCCGGATCATTCTTGTTTTGAAAGGTTTGCGTTTGATGTATTCCAGGCAATTGATATTCTACCGGGTTTTCAACAGTAATGATCTTGTTTTCTCTTGAATAAACTTCTGAAAGTGCACTGTAAAGAGTTGTTGTTTTTCCACTTCCTGTAGGACCTGTAGTAAGAACCATTCCATACGGTTTTCCGATTGCCCTTAGAAACACTTCCAGATTACGACCTACAAAACCAAGACCTCGAATATCAAGTTTAACCTTATCTTTTCTAAGAACACGAATAACTACATTTTCACCATGAATAGAAGGTAGTATTGAAATACGGAAGTCAACTTTCATAGCTCCATATTTAAGAGATATCGCTCCATCCTGTGGGATTCTTCTTTCGGCAATATCCAATTCAGCCATGATCTTGATTCTGGAAACTATAGCATGATGTGCCTTTGCAGGGATCGACATTTTATCATATAAAACACCATCAATTCTAAACCTGATCTGAACAGCTTTGGTTCCACCTTCAATATGAATATCTGAACACTCATCTTTAAGAGCAGTAAGGATAATTTTATTAACAAGCATGATGATAGGTTTTTGATCAGACTGTTTCCTTAAATCTTCTGCATCTTCATCTTCATCATCCGAAACAAATTCAAGGCCAACATCTTCAAGTATCTCATCTGCTGTAACATCTTCAAGGCCTTTTTCACCTGATTTTGCAAATTTTTCATTTACAAAAGCTTCAATTTTATCTTTTGCTCCAACTACATAATTCACATCAAAACTGGTTCCTACCCTTATATCATCAAACATTGATAAATTCGTAGGATCATAAGTTACAATTGTTACTTCGTTTCCTTCAATTATATATGGAATAAACTGGTACATTTGTATCAATGTAGGGGAAATTCTATCGATTACTTCCTCATCAGCCATGAAACTAGCCATATTAATATAATCAACATCAAATTGACGAGCAAGAGCCATTGCAAGACCATCTTCGTCAATGATTTCTTCTTCTACCATGATCCGTCCCAGAAGTTGTTTAGATTCTTTCTGTTGTTCAAGTGCCATAAACAATTGTTCTTCAGTAATGAAGCCCATATCCATTAGGATCTGACCAATTTTTCTCTTTTTTATAAATTCGCTTAACATATGATTGTTAATACTCCTTCAATAGTTTATCGGATATATTCAGTTTTATTTTAAAAATACTTTAAATTTAAATCCTTTTTAATCATTTCTATAGCTGTATTCATGTCAGCACATTCGTAACAATCAGCTTTTTCCCTCTTGTACCATGTCAATTGTCTCTTTGCAAGCCTTCTACTGTTAATTTTTATTTTTTCAATCGCTTCAGCTTCTTCCATATCTCCTTTGAAATATCTAATTACTTCTTGATAACCAATAGTTGAATTCAAAATTTTGTTATCAATTCCATATTTATCAACAAGTAACTGGACTTCCCTAAACAAACCTTTTTTTAACATTTGATCAACTCGTTTATTAATTCTTTCATACAAAACACTTCTTTCTATATTTAAAAGGTATTTATCGATATTGCGACCACTGATGTTGCTTTCGCTGTAAAAGAATTTCTGATCCATTAATCCAGACATTTTTTTCTTATCCATTCTATATACTTCCAGTGAACGAATTACTCTACGGCTATCATTTGGATGTAAAAATTCAGCTCGTTTGGGATCAATTTTCTTAAGTATCCCGTGAACAAAATTATTTCCATATTTATCTGCAAGCTTCTTATATTTATCCCTAATAACATAATTTCCTTTTGGTATTTTGTCAGAAATACCATTTATAAGACCTCTTGCATATAAAGGGGAACCTCCTGTAATGATCACATTTTTTCCTCTGTCATGAATAGAATCAATACTTTCATTTGCTGCTTTAACGTAGTCCGCAACATTCATTTCATCATCAAGATCCAGAAATGCAACAAAATGATGCTTAATTCCTAAATGGACCTTTTCAGGTCTAGCCGTTCCAATTTTCATTTCCCTGTAAAAGGCTCTGGAATCACAAGATATTATTTCAGCATTTACTGAGCCGGCAATATTTGCACTTATATCTGTTTTTCCGGACGCTGTTGGTCCTTCAATCATTATTGTCATTTTTTTTTGCTGCACTTTTTTTGATCGACTCTTCTATTTTTAATAATTTATTTTTTACATCTTTTATCATGTCGAATTCAGGAAATCTGGTAATCAACGTTTTAAGATAGTCTTTTGAAATCTTATAGTTTTCAGATTCTAATTCAAGCGTTCCAAGATTATAATATATTTCAGGTATATTCTTGGAGAGTTCCAAAGCCTTTAGATAATAATCCCTGCTTTTATCTGGTTTTCCCATTATGAAATTCAAATTGCCAAGAATATTATAATATTGCCAGTTGCCACTATCAAGTTCCAGGGCTTTTGAATAACATTTTTCAGATTCTTCATAATTTGCTGTTAAGCTATAGAGTAATCCCATATTGGAATACAGATTTGCATTTTTCTGTCCTTTTTTAATCGCTGTTGCAAATTGAATAATAGCCTTTGAATAATCCTTCTTCTCCGAATATATCACTCCCTGATAATAATTTATTTTACCGTCTTTTGGATCAGTTTTTTCAGCTTTTTCAAAATATTTCAGTGCACGATCATATTCTTTTGATTTTATAAAAATACATCCGGCTGAGATAAAATATCTCTTGTCCCTTACTTCATCAACAACGCTAAGAATAATTTCCTTGGCCTTATCAATCTCATTAATATTAAAAAATAAAGAGGCTAAATTATAAAAAAGTTCCTCTCGTGTAATTTTAAGTTCCAGAAGCTCTTCATGAGAGTATTTTTTCAATTCAAGATAAAAACCAAGCGATTCTTTAAAAAAAGTATTAGACTCAGAAACAAGCCCTTTTTCAAGGTATTGTTCACCTTTCTCCTTTGCTTTAATTGCTTTTCCTAGAATTGTTGAGGCAGTTTTCAGACGTTTTTCCTTCGCAAGTTTCTTCCTGTAAATTTCTTCATCTTTCTTCTTCTTTTCTTCCAGTGCTTTTTTATCAATCTGAGGTTTGGTAACAGTCTTATTTAATTTTTTTTCAACAGTTTTGATGTTTTTATTATCTCTTAATGCCCAGTATAACAATAATGAGATAATCAAAATAAAACTTATTATAACAATATTTAAAAAAAGGTCTCTCTTTTTTAATATCTCAGATTTCTGTCGAAGATTATCGTAATTTTTGTAATCAAAATTCCTTGGGATCGCCATAATTTTTATTTAAGCCTTTCGATTAATTTCTGTGCAAACACTTTATTACTATCTTTCTTTGCGAACTTTACAACTTTACTCAATATTTTTTTTGCCTTTTCTACGTTCTTTTCCAAGAATAATATATATCCATAGCTGAGCAAAGCATTTTCATCGTTTTTATCAATACCCAGCAATAATTTGATATATGATTTTGCTGTCTTGATAAAACTATTTTCTATACAAATCTGAATCAACTTTATATATGGTTCCTTAAAATCCGGTTTCTGCTCAATAGCATTTTTAAATGCACTCATTGCTTTTTCTATCTGACCATTTTTGTAAAAAGTAATCCCTTCATTATAGAAGTTAACTCCCTTCCTGTTTTCCTTCGTCTTCTTTTTGGGAAGTTTGGTGAATTCTTTTACATTTTCTGATTTTTTCTTATAGATTTCCTTAAATGCAATTTTTCGAACATGCCAATTTCGGTCATTCAAAAGTTTATTAAGATATTCATGAATATTTTTGGGATTTAAAGAAATGAGGGCTTCTAAGGCTTTTGCTCTGAGAATCCGATCATTTTCCTCATTAAATATTATAGTTACCAATTTTTCATGGCTGATTTCAGTTTTTATTTTTCCTAATGTTTCAACTATATACATATCTGTTTTAAGATTATTTCCAAAATAACTGAATATAAGCTCGATCTTTTCTTTGCTTCCTATTTCTCCAAGAGCCCAGATCGCAGCATTTGTAACCTCGAGTTCAGAATTTTCCAGAATCTTACATATTTTTTCAATTGAGACATCAGATTTCAATAATCCCAAAGCCTTTATTGTTTTTATACGAATTATTCTATCAGGATCATCAAGTATATCAAAAAGAAGTTCAAGCCCATCTAAATCACCAATTAATCCAATGCTTAAAGCAGCATTTCCTCGAAGGATCGGATCTGAATCGATCAGTGCGCTAATTAACTCTGCACCACCGTTTTTGATTTTAAGCAATCCAATAGCAGTTGCGGCTTCCTGTCTTACTTCCCAAAACTCATCCTGCAGACAATCAATTACCAGAGTTTCTACTTCTTCACTACATTTATTCCCAATGTCTGAAATTGCTTTGAGTGCCAGAATACGTTCTTCTTTATCTCCTGTCTTAAGAAATTCAACAAGTTCTGTAATAGCAACTTTAGAATACATATTCCCGATAATTTTTGGTATCCAGTGCCGAAAATGTTCATTTCCAGTTTTAAGTGCTGCAATCAATTTGGGTATAGCAACTGATCCAATCTCGCCGATAGCATCTGCGGCTTCCTTTCTGATATTCCATGATTTGTTTTTGAGTAATTTTACAATTTCATCACATGCTTTAAAACCGATCATGACCATAGCTTTACGAGACCAGTATCGAGTATCAGAATTACTGTGTTTCATACCTTTTACCAGATATAAAACAGAACTTTCTCCGATTTCACCAATGGCTTGTGATGCAATTCGTCTTACATTCCAGTCATTGTCTGATAATTTTTCCATTAAGCCTTTAATCGCTTCAGGCCCAATCTCACCAAGTGCTTTAATACTCCAGTATCTGGTTTCTTCATCCTGATTATGCAGAGTATTTATCAATCTTGGTACAATTGATTTATCACCAATTTTTCCAAGCGCCCGCACAGTAGCAAATCTGATATCTTTATTTGGATATTTAAGAAATGGAATGATTTTTTCAACAATAGAACCATCCCTTATATTTCCTAATGTCCTTATTGCCCAGAATTTTTTTTCATCCGGGCTTTTTTTACTGATAACTAATTTCAAAAGATATGGAGTTACATCTGAACCAAATTTTGCAAGATTATCTGATGCAAGCTTTCTAATTGCCCAGGTTTTATCATCCAGCGATTTCAACAATCCTCTAAAACCTTTTTTGCCAAAACCGCCAAGGGCCTTGCAGCAACAAAATCTTTGATTTTCATTCCCTTCCTGTAGTGTTCCTTCCAATAATGGAATCACAACATCTCCACATTTTGTTGCAGCTTTACTTGCAGCATTTCTTACAACCCATGAATCATCCTCAAATCGTTCAAGTATCTTTTCAAAATAAGTTGAACCAATTTCACCTAGTGCCAGAACAGCATTTAGCCTGACATCTTCAAATTCACTTTCAATAAGATCTGACAGAGTATTGATACTTTCATCAGTTCCCAATAAATATAAAGCATCAATAGCAGCTTTTCTAATATCTACATTATCAAATTCCAGAAACTTAATGATATGGTTCATGGATTCTGGATCACCAATTTTACCAAGTATTTTTAAAATCCAGTATTTCATATCAATATTATCTGTTTTATGGAGAGTTTCAGCAAGTTTAGAAACCGCTGGATAACCGATTCTTACAAGAGAATCAGCTGACATCGATCGTACCTGCCAATTCTTATCACAAAGTATTTCAATCAATTTTGTCGAACTAAGTGGACCAAGACGAGATACAATTTCAAAAGCATATTTTGCAAGTTTTTTATCAGTCAAGGCCCAGGATACACAATTAAAAACTTCTTCGGACCCAATGTTTGAAAGAGCATAAACAATCCAGTAATTTACATTTTCATCACTATCACCAAGTGCTTCTACAAGCGGAGAAATACTTTCTTTAAAAGCTATTATTCCTAATGCCCTAGCCGAATAACCACGGATTTCTGGATCTTTATCTTTTAAAAGCGCTATATATGAATGAAGTGCACTTTCTTCTTTTAAAATAATTAATTCCAGAAGAGCTTCTCTACGTTTTTTAGCATCAATATGTCTTAATTGATGTACTAAACTGCTAATATGTAAATCATCTTTTTTCATATTTTCCTCACTTGCGGATTGACTTTAAAATATTTTCCACTATTGCAACAAACTTAGTATCATCAGATGTACTCAAGCGGTCAAGAATTATTCTTGCGTCATCCACCTTTCCGTTATCTATCAAAGTTGTAACAAGATAGAGTTCTATCTTGTTGGAAGTAATTGTATCATTTGAATATAAGGCAGCTTTTTTGAAATATATCTCAGCTTTACTGTAAGTTTTTTTCTTTCGATATGCAAACGCCAGTCCAATAAGAGCTGGAATCGAACGGGAATCTGATTCCAGAAGCTTTTGAAAGGTAAAAATAGCCTGAGCAATGTGGTTTTTCTTCAATAAAAGCATTCCCAGCTTAATTCTGTTGCTGCTACTTGTTATCTTATCATCGAGCAATTTTTTTGAAGCATGAAAATCAATATCTATCAAAAAATCCCTTGTCATTTTTCTAAGTTCCCAAGAGGAATCATTTAAAAAAGATGTCAAAAGTTTCTTTGCATGATTACTACTCATTTTATAAAGTGCTTCAATAACTGCTCTACGAAGTTTCGTATCAGATGAATTTCTGAATTCTTTAAAAAATTTCACTGATTTTAACAAACGTTTCTGACCAAATAACTCAACAATAGAAATTCTAATCATTTTATCTTTCAGAAAAGGAACCAGTTTTAATAATATCTCAGAATCATCAAACAATCCAACAGCCTTTACAATGCTTTGCTTAACACCAATTTCTTCGTTAGTAAGCTTACTGAATAAAAGAGGTAAAACTGAATGATCTCCAAAATAACCTAATCCCATGACTACTTTCTGGCGAACTTCATAATATACGTCATCCAGAAGTTTTGTTATTGAATAAATCCCTTCTCTGTGTTGTAACAATCCAAGTGCCAGGGCCGCATTACCTCTTAAATTTTCATCCTCTTCCAACGTATATTCCATCAGTTTAGCTTCAAATCCTCGGATTTTCATGATACCAATAGCACTACAGGATTTTGCACGTACTACCCAATCTTCATCATAGATTCCATCTATAATCACTTGTTTGTATTCTTCAATCTTAAACTTTCCAGTCAACTCAATAAGCTGTCCTCGGACATCACAGGATTTAATTTCTTCAAAGTTTTTCAGAACTGATTTTACAGCAATTTCACCAATTTCTTCTATTGATTTCAATACCCAGTACCTGATGTTTTCGTCAGAATCATCAAGATGTTTAATTAATCCGTTTACTGCTCCTTGACCAATTTTAATAATGGCTTTAAAGATTTCTTTACGCATTCTCCAGCTTGGGTGACCATAAAGTTTAATAATATCATTCATTATCCAATTGCAATAAGAATAAGCAATGTCTGAGACATCAGAGAAATCAATTTTATGATTCTTTAGAATATCAATTGCAATATCCTGAAAATCTTCTGAGACTGTATTTCTTATGATTTTAACAAAAGTATTTATGATCACCTTATCATTTTTATACTTCCAGTAAACAGATGCAACTTTAGAGCAAAGGTTCTGACTTCGGAAAAAATCATATGAGTTAAGCAACCAGTAAAGGTTTTCACCTTCAGCTTGATGTAATTCCGTAACAAATACATCTTCATGGACTGAAAAAACTTCACCGAAAATTTCTGAACAAAGTAATTTCGTACTTCTTTCAGGTTCATTTTCCAACATTGGGTATAAATAAATAAACGACTCCAAACCAACATTTTTAAAATAATCCATTGCAACTTCTCTAATATTCAGATTATCACTTTTAAGCATAGGATAAACATATGGAAAAATACCTGTGCATTCTTCATTCAAATTATTGCAATAATCAAGATATTCATTGATAATGTCAGCATTATTAAGTGTTATTATAAAATCACGAAATTTACCTGAGATTGTCATTTTAATTTTTCGAGAAATCCGAATCAGCCAGAATATAATATCAATCTCAAAATCGGTTATAAGTTTTTCTTCATTTTCTTTCTTTCGTAAGTCATATTTACTTATTATTTCATCAAAAGCTTTTATCATTGAAGGCTTTGCAACTTCATTCATCCGAACAAGTTCCCAATTAGCACGGCTTTTTGCATACCATTTATCACTTCCTAAAAATTCTATTAAACTCTTAAGATGTTTTTCGCCATAATTACTTAGTCCTTTTATTCCCCAATAAATGCTGGCTTTATCCCCTGAATGAACAAGGTCAATAAGCTTCTGGATTATTGACTGATCTTTAAAAACCGATAAGGTATAGAACAAATAACATTCCAAATCTGACTCTTTTTCTTTTGCAATACGTGACTTTAATACTGGTAATGCATTGTGTATTTTATGCTTTGAAATCAATTTCATCGTCAATAATCTAATTCTTTTATCAAAATCATCAAGCAATGGAATTACATTTTGAATATATTGTGAATATGGATATTTAGCCAGACATAATAGACTTTCATATCTTAATTCAGGCTGTTTACTTTTTAATTTATGAATGAGGATATCAATTCCTCTGATGCTTTCAAGAACCATATTTTTTATTACCAATAAGTTTTATGTATAAAATGTGACTTGTGATTCCAACTATCAAAAGTTCTGGAATCATAGTGCTGATATTATATATAAGAGAATAGATCCATACGGGTTGTCCCTTTGGTGCAAATTGCCCATAATATATGATACCACAGATAAAGTGAGAGAAAAAATTCAAAAAATAAGCTAAAATGATGCCTAAAATTATTTTTTTACTGTTTTTTCTAAAATAATAAATAATACAAAAACACATATTTGGAATAAAATAATCCAGAATCACCTGAAAAGGATGTATTATGACAGCATTTCTCATCATGCTGAAAATTGCTGCAGTAATGGCAACATACATCGAACATTCAAAACCAAATTTTGCCGCAATAATAATAATAGGAACTGCAAAAAGGCTTACACTACCGCCTTGCGGTGCTTTAAACAGTATCACTTGCCCTAAAACAAAGGAAATACTACTGCCGATTCCAACGATTGCAATTGTTTTATTCTTATTCATTATCTAAGATTATACAATGATTTCAAGTTTAATTCAATTAATAGTTAATAATATACGTGATTATTAATAAGAAATATTACTCCCGTGATACAAAAAAACGGCTGGAAAATTTACACACGTTTTTTTAATATCTGAGTTAAACGATTTATATACTATTTAATGACTGTTAGACTTGTCTCTGTCTCAATTACACGAGCATTAGCCAAATCTGCAATCTCTTTAACAGCATCTTTAAAATACTTTCCTTTAACTTTGTAATCCACATATCAACTTATTCTGGGATTAACATAAATTTTATGTCCACTCATCTTTTCAATCATTGTGAATAATTTTTTCACATCAAATGCTTTAACATCTATTGATACGTATTCAGTCATAGGTGTGGAAGTATAAATCAATTGTTGGTCTCTATAATTTTTGTTATCATCCATGGTTCTCAATACAATCTTTTTAATCCTCTTTCTATTTTTTTTCAGATGTCCAAATTTTTCAGTTTTTTTGCTGTAATAATCTTTTCTCTTTGAAAAATGCGTTGATTTTTTATCTCTGCATCCTGAAACTTCACCATTGCATCTGCATTTTGCACAATTATCGCAATTCCCTTTACAACCATGAGCTTTGCCACCACAACTACATTTTACACCTTCATGACTACATCTTTCATTTCCTACATAATGCCCTTTTACATGATAGGCTTTTACAACATGACATCCTTGACCATGCTCATGTTTTCCCTTTCTATGCTGGAATTTTCGACCTCGCTTGCCTTGAATTTTCCCCATTTTCTTCATGTGCATCATTTTCATAGGGTCAAAACCATGTGGTTTACTAAAATAATATATGCTTTCAATCTTCTTGACCTTTAAATTAAGACTTTTTGAAATTGCTTTTATCGCAGCGTTTATCGAAACATTTTTCAGGCTTATTGTTATTACATTATCAAGTTTCTTTGGTATTACAAAATTTACCCCATATTGTTCTGCCATAGTCATCATCAATGTACTTACAAATATTTTTTTACCTTTAAGATTAATCTTTTTAGTCAATTTTGAATCAACCTGAGCAAAAACCAGGCTAGCAGTAAACATAAGTACCATTAAAAACAAAATACATTTTTTCATTATACATTCTCCTCTTTAATATGCACCATAGTGCTTTAAATATTTTATCTTGGACAGGCACGGGGACCTGTCCCTACATTGTTTTACGTGTAACCCCATCTATATTTGTAATTTTCTTTTAATTCCAGCGTTCTATAAAATTATTTTCAACTTCCGGCAATAGATCAGAAATCTTCTTATCTGTAACTATCATTATCTTAATTTCAGATGAATTAATAAGCAGGGGCTCAATCTCCAGTTTTTCAAAAACTTCCAGAAGGATTGCAGCAACACCAGGAAATTTCTTCATATCCGGAGCAACAAACGAAAAAAGAACAACATTATTTAACACTTTAAATTCATTTATACTTTTCTTATCTTTAAATTCTTCAAGTAAATCTATGACAAGATCATAATTTTTATCTGATGTAATAAATGATATGATTCCTTCTTTATCATGAAACGAAAAATCCTTAAGTATCATACCCATTGCAATTCCATTGTCTGATAAAATATCAAAAAATTCAGTCATTTTATTAATATCCAAGCTAATTCCGGACACTTCACATAGAATGACATCCGGATCGATCATGAATGAAAAATTATATTTTTTTCTTTCCATTTGAAAATCTATCCTTTAATAATCGTTCTCTGTTCTTTGACAGGTAATTAAATACTGGTCCTGGGACTAGATTACTTATATCTCCATTATGTATCAATATTTCCTTTATAATAGTAGAAGAAATATAGCTGAAACAGGCAGAAGTGACCATGAAAAAAGTTTCTATTTCGGAATTTAATCCTCTATTCATAAGAGCCATTTGAAATTCATATTCAAAATCTGAAACAGCACGTAAACCTCTGAGTACAATCTTTATATCACGCTTTTGCAAATAATCTACTAGAAGACCATTAAAACTGACAACTTCAACATTTTTGAGCGGTTTTACAGTTTTTTTAATCAAATTGGTCCGGTCTTCTTTATCGATAAAATATTTTTTATTAATGTTAAAAAGCACTCCAACAATTACTTTATCAAATATTTTAGAGGCACGCTTTATCACATCATAATGACCAATAGTGAATGGGTCAAAACTTCCAGGATAAAACACAATTTTTTCATTTTTATCCAATTTTTTCACTAAGCATCTCCATCATAAATTTTTGAAAAATCACCTTTAAATCCTGAACAATGTTTACAAAGACTGCCTTCTTCATAGTCATCGTTTAAAAGGTTTTCTTTTATTGCAACCAGTTTTGCGCTTCTGGAAATATCCTCAAAACTACTTTTCAAGAAATTGCCATATTTAAGTTCAAGTTCAAAATCTTTACAACACGCCGTCACATCACCATTCCAGTTGACTACATAAAATTCCCATGGCGAACTACATTTAACTTTACCATACTCCTTTTTATAAAATCTATCACAATTTTCAGTTTTCGGTTTATCTATTACACCAAGTTTTTGCAGGAAATTACTGAACAACTCATTATTTTCATTCTGTTTTTCACTATTATCATTTCCTTCTGGCATCAACGATATCTTATAATTATGGGTTTCCCACGATTCAAGATAATAATCATATATCAACTTGAATTCAACACAAGAGTTTTTGAAATATTCAGACCATCTCTTAATAAAATTTTCTGTTTCATGCAGATTTTCTTTAGTAATCACATATTGAAAATTGATACCAATTTTTCCTTTAGCAATTTTAATCGCATAATCACTGAATTCTCTTGTATTCTTCACAATCAGATCAAAATCGGTGTTTTCGTTCATCAACCTGGCCGTATCAGGAGTATCAGAAACATATGAAAAAACAATATCAAATCTCTTTGAATGTTTTACTGTCAGATCAATAATTTCTTTTGATAGTATCGGAGTCAACATTGAGCCATTTGTATAAACCATAATTGACGTCAAAAGGTTTTTTGAATCAGATTCATATACATAGCGTATAAAATCAGCAATTTGCGGATGAAGAAAAGACTCTCCTATCCATATCAAAAGAATTGAAAAACGTTTTCCATATGCTTGCATACGGTCCATGATCCCTTTCCATGTTGAAAAAGCCATGAACCCTTTTTTATTAACTCTGAAATCATTGACATCTGACTGGACGCACATTTTGCATCGAAAATTACAAAAATCAGTTATTCCAATCTGTAGTGTTATTATCTTATCCATATATTTTGTTGATCTTTTTCAATTCATCAGGACCAAGTGCCGGAGCATCAAAGCCATTACAATTTCGACATATTTCTGGAATATTATTATTTCTATATAGAGCCATTCGGATTATATCTGATTTAGACCCCCACCATATATCCTCGAGTGAATCCAGATTCAAATTTCCCAAATTCAATTCGGAATAAGTATCATAACAACAAAAAGTTACTTTTCCATCCCAGTCTACAGTCAGATTTCTAAATGGGGCTGTACATATTTTATAAGCAGTAGTTTCCTGCATTTTATCATATCGCGAATGTGGAAGAAGAGAAAGCTCCTTTAAACCTTTTAAATATAGATTATTAGAAGCGTCCATCTGTTCAGTCGTCGTCCTTCTGTAAACAATATTTAATTTATAATTTGTATAATCCTGAAGGTTGTAATCTGAAACAATTCCATGAGAAATATTATTTTTTAAAAAAAAAGTAGTCCAGATTTCTTTAAACTTTAAAATTTCCGTGTAGTTTTCCTTCATAATCAAAAACTGAACTGCTATTTCAACATGTTCATATTCTCTTGTATTTAAAACAAAATCCTTCACATTTTTTCCAGCATTTCATAATTGTTCATACCTTTAATTCGGTAATAAATCGGAGCAGACGCAGAATCTAATGAAATTATTATTTGAACAGGGATTTCAATAATCTGTATAAGCCTTTTTAAAGCATCCAGATCAAAACCGTTTGTATAAAGAACTATTTTTGATATATGCTTTTCAGCCTCTTTGATGACTTTGATTATTTCATCAAACTGTGGGTGCATTGTACTTTCACCAAGCCACATCAGGAAAAGATGCAATTCCTCATCTCCAATCATTTTAAGAGATCCGGTAATCTTTTTAACCAGGTCAATATCAATAAAACCTTTGGGTTTCTTTTTCATCCTTTCGGCACGTTGAGGACACATGATACATGATAGATTACAAAAATCTGTCATGCCTATATAAAGTGTTTTTACCTTCAGTTCGTTCATAGTTACATATTATATCATATTTATTTATACCACTTTGTGATAATATAACAACATGGAAAAAAAGATTCTAAAAATTTATATTCAGACATTAGGCTGTGCAAAAAATGAAGTTGATTCAAACAATCTTCTCTTGAGATTCAGGAAATTTGGATTTAGTGATAAAAAAACTGTTCTGATACAACTTGAGCCAGTTTTTGAAGCTTCGCAAGCAGACATTATATTTCTAAATACCTGTGGGTTTATACTTTCTGCAAAGGAAGAATCTCTGGCTACTTTTTTTGAATTGTCTGAATACAAAGCTTCTGGAAAGTGTAAATTGTTATTCATGGTTGGATGTCTGGCAGAAAGATACCTTGAAGACCTTACATCAGAAATTGAAGAAGCTGACATGATTATTCCGATCAGTAATTATGATAATATCGAAAATATACTAGCCAATTCCATTTCAGATACTTTGTGTATTCCTGATCTTATTCCAGTTGAAAACATTTGTGAAAATGAAATTTTATCCGGGAAACTCTGGGAATATATAAAAATTGCAGATGGTTGTAACAATCATTGCAGCTATTGTACGATTCCACTTATTCGAGGCCCTTTTAGAAGTTTCAAGCAAGTTGAAATCGAAGAAAATATAAAAAAAGCTGTTAAATCTGGAGCTTTGGAAATAGTCTTAATTGCCCAGGATACACTGAACTGGGGAAATGATATCAATGAAAATTTTATACCTTTACTTGAAAATTTGCTTATCAAATACCCTAATACCTGGTTTAGGCTCCTTTATCTCCATCCGAAAAGAATTACAGATAGACTTCTGGATCTTTTCAGCAACCATGATAATCTACTGAATTATTTTGATATTCCTTTTCAGCATGTCAACAATATCATCCTTGAAAAAATGAACAGAAGTATTAAAAAGAAAAATATATACAAGATCCTTGAAGATATTCGTAGAAAATTTCCAAATGCTGTTATCAGATCCACTTTTATAATTGGACATCCACTTGAAGATCAGAAAGAATTTGACGAACTTGTAAAATTTATAGAAGAAGTAAAACTTGAAAGAGCAGGATTTTTTAAATATTCCCACGAAGAAGATACTCCAGATTATAATTTAACTCCTATTGACGAGGAAACTATAATCGATCGGGTTAACGAAATCAGTGCAATACAAGACGATATTTCAATGTCATGGGCAATGTCATTGGAAGGAAAAATTGAAACAGCATTTATTGAGAAACAGATTTCAGATGATCTCTTTTCAAGTGACAGCAAGTATGTTTATGCTGCTAGAACATTTAGAGAAGCGCCGGATGACGACCCTTATGTTTATCTTGAAAGTTCAGAACCTCTTGAAATCGGGAAATTTTTAAAAATAAAAATATATGATTCTGTTGCATACAACAACATAGCAATTCCTGCGTCCCCAGTGAGCGAATCTTGAAACTTTTTGCGCCAATTTATGCTTGCGGAGTGGGGTACCACACCTCAGCATAAATT
>DAOVTB010000348.1 GCA_030633305.1 Candidatus Muiribacteriota bacterium | reverse complement strand
GAAAGCAGTCACCTGCAATTGATTATAGAGTAACACTTGCAGGTAATGGTGATACATGGGAATCGTTACATGAGAAAGTAAAGGAAGCAGGACTGGAAGAATACATTCATTTTCCGGGTTATCTTGGGGAGGATGAATTGTTGGAATGGTTTCAGTCTATTGATATCTATCTTCATGCGTCAGAAGGTGAAACATTGAGTACTTCACTTTTGCAAGCCATGTCGATGGGACTGCCGATCGTGGCTTCTGATGTTCCCGGCATAACAAATTTACTTCAAAGAGATGAAGAGTGTGGATTGCTTGTGAAAAATTCAAGACCGGAAGGTTTTGCTGATGCCGTCAATACACTTGTATATGATCCAATAAAAATTAAAGAGTTGTCAACACTGGTGAGACAGTATGCTGTTGATATCTATAGTCAGGATGTAATGTTTAATGCGTATAATAAAATAATAAAGGGGAAGATAAAATGAAACGAAAAATTTTAATTACAGGAGGGGCAGGAAATGTTGGAGGAAGTCTGGCACGTAGATTGGCCGCTGATCCTGAAAATGAAGTTGTGATAGTAGATAATTTACTTACCGGGAGTTTAAGTAAATTACCTGACAGCAGTTTGCCAAATTGGAAATTCATAAAAGCAGATGTAAATCATTTTCACAATATAAGTGCTATTATGACCTCTTACCGTTTTGATTATGTATTTCATTATGCAGCAGTTGTAGGGGTAAAAAGAACATTAGAGAATCCTAAGATGGTTTTGGATGATGTTGATGGTATCAAAAATGTTTTAGATCTGGCAAAAAATACAGGGGTTAAAAGGGTGTTCTTCTCCTCCAGTTCAGAAGTATATGGCGAACCGGTTGAAATGCCGCAGAAAGAAGATACTACTCCACTGAATTCCAGACTTCCTTATGCGATCGTAAAAAATATAGGAGAGGCATTTTTAAAATCTTATTATCAGGAGTATGGTCTTAAGTATACAATTTTCAGATTTTTCAATACCTATGGTCCTCTGCAAAGTACTGATTTCGTCATCTCTAAATTCATCGATCTGGCGCTTAAAAATGAAGATATTACGATTTACGGTGACGGATCTCAAACACGAACTTTCTGTTACATTGATGATAACCTTGACGTGATCCAGAAAATGCTTTATGAAGATCTGGCAGTGAATGAAGTACTGAATATTGGTAATGATGATGAGATGAGTGTACTTGAGTTAGCGCAGAGGATCATAACTATTACAAATTCTAACTCTAAGATCATACACTTAGATCCTTTAGAAGAAGGTGATATGACAAGAAGACAACCTGATATCACTCGTATGAAGCGAATTCTTGAACGTCCTTTAGTTACACTTGAAGAAGGCATTGCTATGTCTTTGAAAGCTTCTGTGAAATAGAGATGAGTATGAAAGTATTATTTATTCAGAAAATGGCCGGTATCTCCGGTTCGGAAAAATATTTTCTGAATTTACTGCCTATTTTGAAGAAGCATGGTATAGAAGCCCATTTTCTTGTAGTTCAGCATCCCTCTAATGCATCTAAGAATGAAATTTTTATTGATCTGCTGAAGAAAGATAAGATCAATGTGCATATTATTGAAAGCCGCTGGCCGATAAGTATGGGTATTATCTGGAAAACGTTTAAATTAATACAAAAAGAATCATTTGATATTGTTCAGACAAACCTCATTCATGCTGATGCATGGGGCGCTTGCGTAAAAAGATTTTTTATGCCTACGGTAAATCTTGTTTCTGTCAAACATGGATATGATGAAAAATATCAGCAACAGCATGGATTTGATCCAGAGTATTTAAAGAAAGATATGTTTTTCTTTTTGACAAAATGGTCAGCTAAGTACATGAATAAAGTTGTTTCTATTTCAGAAGCCTTGCAAGAGCTTTTGGTAAAAGGTGGAATGGTATCTTCTGAAAAAGCAATAGTCATTCCTTATGGTTTTGATTTTGATGATGTAGTGGAGCAAACAAAAGCAGGTGAACTTCG
>DAOVTB010000038.1 GCA_030633305.1 Candidatus Muiribacteriota bacterium | reverse complement strand
TTTTCATCAGGGGCAGGAATCATGGACTGGAAAAAAAAAGAGATTATAAGAAAAAAACACCTGCCATCAGATAAATTACAGGTTCTGATAACTATGCTGAAATCTAATGAATATGATTTTATGATCCATCATGAAATCCCTGAAAATCATCGTTTTTACTATCACCAGACAGAGAGGCGGAATCCAGATTTTAAACGTCGTCTTGACATATATTCAGAGTTTTCCATTCCGTTTCAGAAAATTGATAATCAATTTCATAAAAAAGAATTCTGCCAGATCGTAGCAATTGAACCTCAAGGAACATCTGTTACAAGATATGATGCAGTTAAAAGTGCATTTCCTGATCATACTGTAATCAGAGTAACGTCTCCACTTGATAATAAATCCTTCTGGATTGAGATTTTCCCTGGTTCGGTGTCCAAGCGAAAGGCTTCAGAATATTTATTAGATGTTCTGGGAATCAGTAGTGATCAGGTTATGAGTATAGGAAATGATTACAACGATCTGGATCTGTTAAACTGGACTACACATTCTTTTATAGTAAAAAATGCACCTGAAGAAATAAAATCCAGTTTTACTAAAGTTGCATCAAATGAAGAGGATGGTTTTTCAGAAGCTGTTGAAATGTTTATGCAGTTTTAACTATTTAAAGATCTTTTAAATAGTTTTCCTGTTTTGAAGAATTAATATTGCGAAGAAGTTCATACATCTGTTTGGCTTTTTCTTCATTTCCTGTCTGCTGGTATAAAAAAAGCATGTTTTCAACAGTAAGTTCAATTTCAGGGTGATTCACTCCCATACTTTCTTCCTGTATAATAAATAGCTCATTTAGAAAAGGTTCTGCTTTGTCATATTGTTCAAGTCCAAAATAAATTTCGGATAGTGATTTCAATATTGGTGTTACTGCAGATGTAAATCTCTGCCCGATTTCATCTCTTATTTGAAGGGATTGCAAGCAGTATTTTTCCGCACGATTATATTCCTGTTGCAAAAGAAAATGACTACCAAGAGCATCCAGATCATTAAGAATATAGTGACTTGAATTTCCGTAAATGGTGCTGTCAATATCAAGAGCTCTGACGTGCATTGGATAAGATTCTGAAAATCTTCCGAGTTCATCATAAATACTTGCAAGATTTGAAAGTGTTTCTGCCAGTTCTGCTGATGTAGCTCCTGAGTTCTCTTCTCTTATCTTCAAGGAGTTCAGCAGACAGTCTTCGGCATCAAATAATTTTCCCATTGAATTATAAATAACTGCTAGATTATTCAATGAATTTGAAACATCAATATGTTTGTCACCGAGTTTTTCTAACCTTAGATTAAGCGCTTCCTTCATGTATTTTTCTGCTTCCATATTCTCGCCTAGATAAAAATATACATTTCCAAGATTATTCAAAGTTATTGCCAGATCGCTATGGTTTGTACCAGGATTTTCTCGTCTTATCGGAAGAGTTTTGGAAATTATTTCAAGTGCTTCATCAAACAAACCAAGTTCCATATAAATATTTGTCAAAGCGTTATACGCATCTCCAACAGAGGAGTGAACGGCGCTGAATTTTCTAATTCGTATTTCTATTGCATGATTAATTTTTTCAACCGCGTTTTCATATTGGCCATTTAAATAATCCAATGACGCTAACAGGATAAATGAATCTGCAGTATATTCATGATTTCCTCCAAAATGCTCAATGGCATAATTATATGCTTTTAATGCTGAGTCATTTTCAACATCGTTGTTCTGGATCGCCTCCTGTGCTTTATCAAAAAGACTTTTCCAGGTGGCTTCATATTTATCAGAAATCGGTACAACTGTCATTCTTCTATATCCCTTTCACAATCGCGTTAATATATTATTTACTTATCGGATGTTTATCAAGTTTTCAATAGAGGTATCCCAAAAAGCATTAGAAAAACTTTATAAGTATATATTCCATTATACCAATTATGGTATATTTATGTTGAAGGCTTGTAAGCCTTGGATCAAGTTTTAGATACAATCTATATTGGAGGGATATTTAATGAAACGAAGGTTATTTATTTCAGGAATTATTTTAATTTTGGTTATTATCTGCTGTTCATCTCAGCTATATTGTTCTCAGTCGGGACAGATTAAAGGACTATTTAGGAAATTTAAAGAGATGAAAAATAGTGATAATATGATCGATTTTGAAAAGATTCCTCTATTAGGAAAACTTAAAAAATTCTATAATCATCCTATTCGTATAAAGTCTCCTCG
Source organism: Candidatus Muiribacteriota bacterium (assembly GCA_030633305.1). Lineage (GTDB taxonomy): Bacteria > Muiribacteriota > DAOVTB01 > DAOVTB01 > DAOVTB01 > DAOVTB01. The sequence continues at coordinate 22,428 of DAOVTB010000038.1, read as the reverse complement.
TATAGAAGTAGATAAAAAGAATAAGAATTTTATTTATGTTACAGGTCGTGCTGATATACTTGGTCTAGTACATGCTCCTGTGATTCTTACTTTGAGCGCGGGTGTGGATCATACAGGGAAATTTGAGATTTCAATGACTTTTGCCATAACACTTCCTGAAAAAGGGTGGAAGATATTTGATTATTATACTCATATTGGATCTCATTCCGGGCTTGCTGGAAATTCTTTTGAACCGCTTCACCTTGATGGAGGCGCTATTGTAATCAGTAATGATGAACAGTGGCAGCATTCAAAAACAATGCCACGGGATGTCAGACGATTTTACAAACCTGTCTGGTCTGATGGAAATTTTATCATGAAACTTGAACCTGGTATGAATGTATTTGGACGGCTTGACTTTAAACATTGTTTGCCAATCAGAGATCTTTTAAAAATATTCCATGAAGAGAATATTTCATTATTTGTACAAGGTGTACTTGGGCTTAGAGTCAGGGACCTGATGCTTCATGCAATTCTGGATTGTCCGTTGAGTCCAAAAATATTTCCGAAATTTTTGACTGCCGTCAGTCCTGGAATCAAGCTTACTGGAAAGCCTGAAGTAGGTTGTACTCTTGATGTGGTTGCTAAAATGCCTCCTAAAAATGACAAGATTAAATTTTCAATTGAAATAATTGCGCCAACCAATGCCAGAGTCAGCGAAAAAGGAATTACCAGAAAGTTAAAAGTTGTTGGAGGAATTGGTGGTAAATGGCATAACGCATTTGGAATAAAAGGGTTTATTCTGGATGAATTTGTCCTTGAAGGCGAAATAGATGTAGAAAAAGAAGAGCCGGATTTTGGTTTTGCGGCAAAATTTGAAATTGGAAGTAGGAAAATAAGAATAGCAGCCAAAGTCCCACTCCCATTTCCTGAAGATATGAGTGAAGTCGCCTTCCAGGCCAAAATCAACAAATTAACTTTAAAAGATATTGTTGATTATACGTTTTTTTTACAGAGAGAAGCAGCTATGGCAGTTGGCTTACCTGTAGACAAGATTGAAAAAATACTCCATCTGAAGGAAATTGAGCTTAAGCCTGTAGTAATGTCTTTTGCAGCAATGCCTGATTTACATCTTGGTATAAAACAGGGAATTACTGCTTCGGGGCGATTTTTTGTTTTTGGAAAAGATCTTTGTGATATTGATCTTCATATAAATTTGAAAGATGGAATAATTGGAAAAGCTCGTATAAATCCAATTAAATTAGGACCTTTTACAGTAAAAGGTCGAGGAAAGGATAAGGGGCCACGACTGGATCTTGCTGTAACGACTTCTGATACCAGGCTTCACCTGTCAGGTGAAATTGATTTTTTTAAATCAACTGGTGTTGGGATTCTCTTTAATCTGGGTAGAAAAATCAATGCGGAATTTGAAGTCAAGCTTTTTGGAGATGATCTGGATATAAAACTTGAAGGACCTCCAGATGTATTAAAAAATCCAATGCACGGTCAGTTTGCGATACGAGCAATATTTCGTGAAAAAATACTTAACCATTTGGAAGATCTGATATCGGCACATGTAAAAGCCGCTGGAAAATCCATCGATGATGGTCTTTCAAGAGCACAGCAAACGCTGCAGCATTGGCAGAAGAAAGTTAATTCTTTAGATGATCAGATCCATCAACGTGAAGTTTATGTTCGTAGGAATCGTAACAATATGATCAGGAAGATCGATGATGCTGAAAATCGAGTAAACAGTTTACAGGGAATAATAAATCAGAGATTTAATGAAAGGAATCATCTTCCATGGTGGAAGAAAATTTTTGAATGGCCGGTTTTAACAGTTGAAATAGGTGGTTTGGAAGCAGCTAAAGCGGTTGCTGATGGAGTCCTTGAGGTAATAAAACGGGTAACTAAAATAATACCAATAGATGCAGATCCAGTCATAATCGGACTTAAATTCCTTAGGGCGACTGCAGGGGCATTGATTGTAGCTGCAGAAAAAGTCCTGAAAATGAGTAAAACAGTATGCGATACATTTGCTCATGTCCTTGAAGATATTTTAAGTTTTCATATTGAAGTAATAGAAATTGATGCCAGCAGGCTTACGGCGGGGATGCTTATTGGAAAATCAGCACTTCCTCCTGATCTTGGAATCAAGGTACTTGCTAAATATAGAGGGAAACCACATATGGTTAATTTTAATTTTGACTTTGGTCATCCAATTGCAAGTTCTTTTAGTCTGGGGAAGGCAATATTCGTCTCTAAACCGGCAAATGTTGGATTATCTTATTATAGATTAAAGGGAAATCATGCTTCTTTTGTATCCCTTGATAGTTCCGGGATTGATTATTATAATCGTGAAAAAAAAGAGATGGATTATTATAAAAAATACAATAAACTTCCTCCGAAGCATCCAGTACCGATGAAAGAATTAATTAAAAACGGGTTATTCCGACCTCATGTTGAATGCGCTGAATATCGTCCGCCTGCGGGACTGAAAAAAGAGAAAGCCAGACACCGTACTGAGGAATATCACAAACATCTATTGGGGCTGAAAACCAAAGAGGATTTTTCAAATAAAGTTGCAAAACCGACAAAGTCTGAGGCGGCATTATTGAATAGTGTATTCAAATAAACTTTTTATACAGTACCAGTTTTATTTACTCTGTTTATAAAGTCCAAACCAGTAAAAATATCAGGTAACTGTTTAAAAATATTGAGAATAGAAAAAATAACAATTCCATGATGAGTGCGAAAATGTAGCCCAGTGGCTCTATAGTCGTCAACAGAATCAGAAATTCCGGAAATTAATAGCAGTAGGCCGACTGCGATATTAACATATGGATTATTGACAAACTTTTCGATAAGTAACATAGATTTTAGAAACATGAGCGAACTCCTTATAAAAGATACACTATTTTATTTTCTTTACATTAAAACCTGTTATTTAGTGTTTGTCAAATAAGATATGAGAACTCTATGTCGAAGTTGGTAAAACTTTGATATCTTTAAAGAACCATCTTGTTTTTCAAGATGGTTCCTTCATTTACCTGAAAATCCAATGACAAAAATATAATAAACAATAATTGAAATAAGTATGATATACTTATTTATATTGACAAAAGCATATCAGAGTGAATTTTATGGATGAAGCGCATTACATTGATTTTTTAAGACAAACATTGAAGATTCTGATTAGAATTAAAAATTCTCCTCAAAGAATCAATTTAAAATTAAAATCAGCTGAACCTCATATCCTTAATCTTAAAGGCAGCGCTGCGATGTTTGGATTTGAAAAGATTTCAGCGGCAACAAAAAAATTTTTATCTGCTAAAGAAATTGATAAAATTGAGTTTTTTGATCAATTGATAGGGATTTTAAAAGAGGATTTATCAATTCTTGATAAGATATCTTTTTATAAACATGTATTGATTATTGATGATGACGAACATATCAGAACTTTAATCAAAACTAAGCTGAATTCAAAAAATATCGAAGTACAGGAAACTTTATCGATTGCCCAGAGTAAAGTTATTGATTTCAGTGAAATCCAGCTTATTCTCCTTGACCTGAATCTACCCGATGGAGATGGAAGGTCATTACTTTGCCAGCTTCAAAAAAGACCTGATACCTGTACAATTCCGGTCTGGATATTTTCAGCAATCGAAAACAGTTCTTTAATAAATGAATGTATTTTACTTGGGGCTGAGAAGTATATTGTCAAACCGGTAAATCCTAATAAACTATCGGAAATGATTTTAGACAGATTAGAAAAAAAAATAATCAATAAGCATGATGATCTGATAAAGATGTTTTCAATGATTAAAGATTTAAATATGCATTCATTGATTCAGATAATTTTATTTGATCATAATAATTCTCTGCCCGCAGAAAATATATGTATTTCGCTTTATGATTACTTATCAGATTTTGTTGATTCATCACAAATAATGGAATGGAAAAGTGCAAGACTCTTATTGTTAATTAAAAAAAATAAATTATCTGATTTTAAGGCCAGGCTAGAAGATTTTTACAAAAAACATGAATGTTCCAGGGATTTATCAATTTATATGACTTCTGCAAATTATCTTGAGAATGATATGGATATCATTCTTGGTGATCTTTTTACTCCTGGACATTATGTTAAAAACTTTTTGCCTGGCGTGAAATGGCTTGAATCACGCATGACAGATAAAAATAAAGAAGCAAGTATATTATTAGCAGATGATGATCCAATGATTCTAAAACTTGTTTCACACCGCTTAAGCAAAGAAGGATATAAAACAGTGCAATGTGAAAATGGGGAGGAATTATTGAAAATGTTGAAAAAGTTTATTCCTGAACTGATTATCATGGATGTTAAAATGCCAGTTTGTGATGGCTTTCAAACCTTGAAAAAATTAAGAGAAACGTCTAAATATGATCATATTCCAGTTATTCTTTTGACATCGCTTGGATCTGAGACAAATATATTAAAGGGATTTCAACTTGGAGTTAGTGATTATGTAACAAAGCCATTTTCAAACGTAGAGCTTGTGGCTAGAGTAAATCGTTTATTGGAGGGAATTTAACATTATGCTTCATTTGATTTCATTACTTAAAGGAATATTACATTCTGATTGGTTTTATATTTTTGTAATTGTTATTTCGATATCATTTTTTTGCTTTATGTGTGTGATGTGTATAATGATTTTTACTTTTAGAAAGAGAAATATCAAAAAAGAAGAACGCTGGAATTATTTTGAAGAAAAATGGGAAAACCCGATTCTAGAAACTCTAGCTGGTTCAATTTCAGAAGAAAAAATGTTAAAACTTGTTGAACAGGGCGAGGAGTTATATTGGATAGATTTTCTTGTTAAATATGCAAAACGTTTAAAAGGAAGCGAATTGATAATAATTCGTTCTTTAGCGTCCCCTTATCTGGATATTATAAAGAAAAGAGCAGATATTTTGAGTGATCCTGAATATCAGGCCAGAGCATTAAGAACATTATCGCAGCTGGGTGATGAAAAATATCTGGATATGCTTTTAGATGGATTAAAAAGTAATTCTCCGCTTGTAGTTATGATTGCCTCTAGAGAACTTGCATTAAAAGGACACCCGGAGCATGGTAAAGAAATTGTCAATTCCCTTGAAAACTATATTCACTGGGACCATCACTTTCTTTCAGCTATGATTTCAAATATGGGAACATCTTTTTTGGAAACATTAAGAGAAAAATTTTTATCACAGGAAACTTCCATTGAATTGAAAACTGTTATTGCAAGAAGTTTAATCAAATTAGGAGATCAGAATGCTTCAGCTTCTGCTCTTGAACTTTTAAAATCTGAAACAGATTTAAGACTGATTAATTCTGCAATTTATATTGTGGAAAATCTTGGAACAGTAGATGATTTAGAAATTATAAGACCTTTTATTGAACACGAACAGCCATCTGTAAGAATTTCGGCTTTAAGAGCAATATCAGGTCTCAGTTTAAGTGATGAAACAGACCTTTATAAAATGATGTTTTCTGATACAGAGGCTGCTGTAGTACTTGCGTTGATTGAAATTCTAGTAAATAATAAAAATTCGGAAATCCTCAAGTGTTTTGCTTCAGGAAAAACGACTAAATCCATGCTTGCAAAAGAAGCTTTGAGGGGGATGGCAATATGATAGATTCAATTATTATTTTGACTTTTCTGATATTCAATTTTATGATATTTGGATATTTTCTTCTGATAAATCTAATCTATTTTTTGACCAGTGTTTTATCTTATCGTACTTTGACCAAATATATCAGACAGCTTCGTTCAATTGATTTTGATGAATTGATGGGTCGTGCGGGCGCACCTCCAATATCGATACTCGTTCCGGCTTTTAACGAAGAAAATACCTGTGTAGAATCGATTCGATCTCTTCTTGAATTACAATATTCAAAATATCAGATTCTTGTTATCAATGATGGTTCTTCAGATAAAACTATGGATAAACTTATTGATGCATACGATATGGTAAAAACATTTACAATTCCTAGTGGAGATTTAAAAACGGAGTCTGTTCGTGGAATTTATTACAGTTCGCGATATGACAATCTTTGGTTAATAGATAAGGAAAATGGTGGAAAAGCAGATGCTTTAAATACAGGAATAAATTATGCGAAGTATAATTTCTTTTGTGCTTTAGATGCTGATAGCGTACTTGAAAAAGATGCATTGATACGAATTGTAAGACCTTTTCTGGAAGATGGTAGGACAGTTGCGTCAGGAGGAATACTGAGGATTATTAATGGAAGTGTTATGAAAGATGGTGCCCTTCAGGAAATACGAATGCCTTCAAATTGGCTTGCTCGTTTTCAGATACTTGAATATCTCCGTGCATTCCTTTCGGCACGTCTGGGATGGTCTGTTTTAAATTCATCTCTGATAATCTCTGGTGCCTTTGGGCTGTTTAGAAGGAATATTGTTTTAAAAGCTGGCGGATATTGTAATGACACTGTTGGTGAAGATATGGAACTGGTTGTTAGATTGCACAGATATTGTCGAGAAAATGAAATAGATTACAGAATTTCATTCGTTCCTGATCCGGTAGCGTGGACTGAATGTCCCGAAACATTTTCATCATTGGCGAAACAACGGGACAGGTGGCAGCGAGGACTTGTGGACAGCCTTTCAAGGCATAGAAAAATGCTTTTTAATCCAAAATTCGGGATTGTTGGAATGTTAGGATTTCCATTCTTTTATTTTTTAGAAATGCTTGGTCCAATTGTTGAACTTGGAGGTTATCTTGTATTTCTGATATTAGTTTTCACCGGGAAAGCTTCTTTTTATTTTGCATTGTCATTTTTTATGGTTGCTGTAATTCTGGGTGTATCCATTTCACTTATGTCAGTAGTTATGGAAGAATTAACTTTCCGGAGGTATAAGAGACCCGGGGATTTGATCAGACTGTTTTTAATTGCTGTTCTTGAAAATGTAGGCTACAGGCAATTCAATACTATCTGCAGATTTAAAGGTGTTTTGACTTCAATGGCAAGGAAGAAATCATGGGAAAAATTCGAAAGAAAAGGATTTGTTGAGGAAATAGATCATGAATAAACAATTATTAATAATTATTTTTCTTATTACATTTTTATTTGGTAGTTACGTATTTGCCGTATCGCCAACGGATCGTAAGTCAAGATTTCAGCTTGCCAGATCACTAGCTTATGGAGATCAAAAGGAATCAGCTGTGAAAGTACTTGATGATTATTTAACAAGATGGCCAGAAGATCTAGATGCACTTCTTTTTCGTGGTACAGTTAATTCCTGGCTGAAGAACTGGTCTGTTTCTGAAAAAGATCTACTGGAAGTAGTAAGAAGAAAACCTGATTATACTGGTGCGTGGAAAGCTCTGGCAAATGTTTATGAATGGTCAAAAAATTATGAAAAAGCAATTAGTGTTCTAAATAATTTGATATTCAGTAATCCAGATGATGGAGAGCTTTATTTAAGGAGAGCTTCTTCTAAGTTAAGGCATGGATTGGTTTCTTCTGCAAGAAAAGATATTCTTAAAGCAAGAAGTTTAGGTATCATCTCTCCTAAGCTTTACAAACTTAACAAGGAATTGGTCGATAGATCAGAGAACGAAAAATATAAAGAAGCAATAGTTAATAGATCAGTTAAAGATTATTCAGAAGCTATTAATAGATTTAACCAGTTGCTCAGGAAAAATCCTGAGGATATCAAACTTCTAAAAGAAAGGTCCAGGACATATTCCTGGATGAAAAATTATCCGTCTGCAATCACTGATCTCGAAAAATGTCTCAGAATAAAACCAGAGGATGTTCAGGCACAATTACAGTTAGTTAAAATTCTGAGATGGGACAATCGATATGTTGAAGCATTAAGTAGATGTGAAGATTTTTTAGAGATCAATGAACATTCTGGTTTGAGACTTAATCAAATACAGATATTGATAAGACTAGGTCGAATTTATGATGCCGAGAGATTATATTTGAAATACGCGAATGAATTTAATCAGAAAAATAAGGATTCATTGATTAGAAACCTTAGTTTGAAGAAAATTGAAAAGTTTCTTGATGAAGCAAAATCTGCACGAGACAAAAAAGACTATAATAATGCTATAACTCTATATTCAAAGGTATTATCAATAGAACCTGCTCATTTGTCAGCAAGACTTGAGCGTGCTCGTACATATTCCTGGTCGAAAAATTATGTCATGTGCCTTAGAGATGTATCTATTTGTCTAAGAGAAAATCCTGATAACAATGATTTATGGAGGATCAGGAATAATGTTCTTTGCTGGCAGAAAAGACATGAAGAAGCACTGTCATTATTGGAAGAAAAGATAAAAAAACAGCCTGACACAGGGTTGTGGAGGTTACTTAAAAGTGAAGTTTTGCAGAAAATGGGAAGAAATGATGAAAGCTATCGTACTCTTCTGCATTCTGGAACCAGTCTCAGAGAGGGTGACTCATATAAGAACCTGAGGCTAAAGCTTGCCAGATCTAAGACGGATAAAATTCTTAAAGAAGCAGCACAAGCGCGAAAAGATGGTAAATACAAGAAATCTGTTAATCTGTATTCCAAAGCATTGGAAACTGATCCAAATCTACGTGAAGCACTCAGGGAACGAGGTAGAATTTATTCATGGAAAAAAAGATACTCTCAGGCCGAAGAGGATCTTTTGAAATGTCTCGAGAATAATCCTGATGATAAGGAAGCGTCTGTGATATTGATAAATGTATATAGGTGGCAGGGGAAAAAGTCACTGGCAATGGAAATTATACAAAAAAGACTTTTACTTGATCCCAAGGATGGAAATAGTTATCTTGAAAGAGGCAAGTTACTGGCATCAATGGAAAATTACCCTGGAGCTTATCGTGATTTGAAATTAGCAAGAAAATATGATGCAGATAAAGTAAAGGCTGATAAGTTTGAAAAAAGTCTGCGAAAAAATCCAGAGGCATTGCTTTGGGAAATGAAATATACTTATAAATTCAGGACTTTTGATCCAGAACGAACATCATGGAAAACAAGTGTTGTTTCATTGAAAAGAAAATTTCGGAAAGGATCAGCAATTCTGGAATGGTGGCATCCTAGAAGATTTGGAAAAACCGATCAGGCTATAGCAATAGATACTTATTTTGATCTCTGGCCCAGAGCGTATGGAAATTTTAGATCTCAATTTACAGAAGATCCTGAATTTCTTCCAAGCAGTGACCAGTATCTAGAGATGTTTCAAGGTTTTGGAAAAGGCTGGGAAGTATCTGGATATTATAAGGAAATGAAATTTTCAGATATGACACGTATTTATGGAGGTTCTATTGCAAAGTATTTAGGGCCATTATATATTAGATATAGGCCAATGTGGACATCCTCTGATAGTAAATCATGGAGTCTCATGAGCAGGTACTATTTCAAATCTGCAGATGACTATATCGAAGTGGAGTATGGAAAGGGAACTTCGCCGCTTGAAATATTGACCAGACAGGATTTGACATCTCTTGAAAGAGAAAGCTGGCGGATAAGATTTGAAAAGTTTATAACTATAAATTGGGGGATTTTTATTCAACACTCTTTACGTGATGAAACTGGTGGACGTTTTCCAACAACAGAAAAGGAATACAGTGGTGGAATTTCCAGAAGATGGTAGAAGAATATTAATTGGGGCGAATGATAAATTACTTTAAAGTAATCCGTAAAAGATATTTTTCAAGTTCATCAAAAAGGATTTTCAAAATATTTTTATCAGATGATCTTTCTATTGCATCACCAAGTCTGCTTATTTCTTTAAATCCATAAGAACTTCCGGTTCCCTTTAGCTTATGCCCTGAATCAGCAACTTTTTCCATATCTCCTTTTTCAATATTTTTTCTTGATAATACGATCATTTTTTTAACACTTTCAAGATATTCAGGTATTATTTCTTTTAGATCAGGGTCAATTGTGATTTCAATTGAATCAGTTGTATCTACTTTCTCAGAAATATGCTCTGAAAAAAGAAATGATTGTATTTTATTGACAAGAGAAGATCGTGTTACCGGTTTACTTAAATAACTATTGCACCCAATTTTTAGGATGTCCTCAATTTCTTCATTAACTGAAAAAGCCGAAAGAGCGATAATTTTCTTTGGAGGAAGCCGCATTTTCTTCTCGATTCTACGAATTTCTTTAATTGCTGTAATTCCATTCATTACAGGCATTTGCATGTCCATAAGTATAAGATCGAAATTATCATTTTTTGAGAGGATTTCCAGAGCTTCTTTTCCATTATTTGCAATCGTTATTTTACAACCTGTTTTTTTCAGGAACATTTCAAAAACAAGTTGGTTATCAGGATTATCTTCAACAATAAGTACATGGACTCCATTTAATGAAATCAAAGCTGAATCATCATGTTTTTCCTGCTTTAATGGTGGAATATTATCCACAGGAAAAGTTAGCTTCAGTTTAAAAACACTTCCTTTTTCAACTTTGCTAGAAACAGATATTTGACCATTCATTAAAGATACAAGTTTTTTTGTGATAGCCAGTCCAAGACCAGAGCCACCAAAACGACGTGTCATTGAATTATCCGCCTGAGTGAATTTTTCAAAAATTTTCTTCAAATTTTTTCTTTGAATTCCAATTCCAGAATCACTTACTGAAATAATAATATCTTTATAATTTCTATTTTTCGATGATTTGTTTAGTTCTTTGCAAATTATTTTGACATATCCGTGCTCAGTAAATTTCAAAGCATTAGACAAAAGGTTAAGGATAATCTGTCTTAGCCGGGCGGGATCACCAAGAAATTTCTGGGAAGTTAAAGTATTTTCATAAATCAGGGCAATTTTTTTCTTATCAGCTTTTCCCTGCATGATTGTTATAACAGAATTGATATGCTCGTTCAGATCAAAGGGAATATTCTCAAGTTCTACATGTTTGGCTTCAATTCTGGAAATATCAAGGATCTCATTTATTATAAATAACAAAGATTCGCTTGAATGCCGTAATACTCCAAGATAATTTTCCTGTTCAGTAGCTTTTGGGTTATCATTCAATAATTCCACCATCCCAAGAATAGCATTCATAGGTGTTCTTATCTCATGACTCATGTTTGCCAGAAAAATACTTTTGGCCGCAGTTGCTTTTTCAGCTACTTTTCTAGCATGGGCAAGTTCGTTTATATGCTTTTCAAGAGCCATTTCGTAACTGATTCTTTGAGCAATAAGTTTTACCAGTTCCCGATCTTGTTCGCTAAAAGGTTCTCTTCTGGATGGACTTGAAAAATTAACTGTCCCGTATTTTTTTCCATCATGAAAGATTGGCGCGCCGATATATGATTCCAATTGAGAATCAGTGTAGCCTGGATGTGGTTTTACTTTACTATTTCCTGCATGGTGAAAATCTTTTACATTATTATCTTCCCAGACATGTGAGCAATAAGTATCTGAAAGCTCAAAACTGGTTCCGGGTTTCATTTCATTTTCAAGAGACACACTATGTTCGACTGTATACTTTTCATTATCGATCAGACCCAAGATTCCAATCTTCAATTTAAAGGTATCAAGTCCCATTTTAAGCAGTTTATTTATTTTTGTTTTAAAATCATCATTTTTATCAGAAGTAAGTTCATGGAGCATGTTCAATGTTTTTACACTTTTTCTCAATCCTTCGCGGGTATTAATAGAATCAGTTACATCATCCTTGATAGCCATAAAATGTATGATATTTCCAGATTCGTCTCTAACTGGTGATATAGATTCGGATTCCCAATACAGACTACCGTCTTTTCTCCGATTTTTAAGCAGTCCCTTCCATTTTTTTCCAGATGATATTGTTTTCCATAGATCTTCATAGATATGACTTTGACCATCAACTTTTAAAAGTGCAGGAGTTTTCCCGATAGCTTCTTCAGATGAATAACCGGTCATTTCAGAAAAACTGGAATTTACATATTTAATAATCCCGTTTATGTCAGTAATCACTATACCAGAAGCACTATTTTCAATAGCTTTTAAAACGATTTCATCAGGAATAGTATTTTTATACATGTTTACCTCCACATTAAACGATCAATAAAAAAGCAATTGCAGAAGCTGCAAGCTGCAATGTGAGATTATCCAGGCCATGATTACTGAAAGCTTCTACTATCATACCGATTACACCGCATGTAAGAGCTACGGGGATAGCTAATTTCATTGAAACTCCAAGAGTCACAAAACCAATAAATGCAGCTATTGAACCTACGATTCCAACTGCAGCACTACCTTCCAAAGAACGATTGGCTGGGACTCCGGCCAAGCCGGGAACAGTATAAGGATGTTTCCCATAAAGGGTGCCAGCTACTTCACCAATACCGTCACCCCATCCACAAACAAGGTATCCGATTACTGCAAATTTACCAAAGAAAAGATTAGAAAGAATACCTCCCAAGGCAGTAGTGAATAAAGGAAGAATCACAAAAAGTCCACGTCTGGGTTCATCTTTTGGACGAGCCAATGCTTCGAAAAAAGGAAATCCTTTACCTCGCCATGTAGCGTAACAAACCCATAGTGCACAATATCCACCAAGAATGGAAACTGCTTTAAGACCATAGGCTACTTGTAAAACAGAAGCACTTGTAATGATGAGAAAATGAAATGCTTTTCTGGAATATCCTGTTTTAAGTTTTTTTACTATTTTAAGCCAGCTTGCAATAGAAGATGCTATCCAAATCCATAGAAACAATAGTGGACTTATCAATAAAATCATTCTTGGTTCAGGAACAAATTGCATGAACCAATGGAATCTGGATGGAACTATAATTTCTTCTTTAGAATGAAAAACTTTTTTTGCAGACTGAAATTTAAAGTTATGGTCAGAGTTTAAAGGTATAACTGATAATCTGATTCTTCGAATTACTTCAGAAGGCCATGGACCTAAAAGAATAAATGGTCCTTTGTTCTGATTACCTAATAATAAAGATTCCCAATTTTCATAGAGATGCCAGTTGATTTTACCCTTTATAACAGAATCCCTTAATTTTTTCATTTCAGGTAAATTTTCATTTCCATAGAATATGACATCATTTATTCCAAGTTGGTTTAGTGTGCCAATTGTTGGAAAGCTATTATTGTTGCCTGAAATGGCAACCTCTGCACCTAGAACATCGATATCAGTTGAATTTGAAAGAACTGAAAATGCATCTATATTATTAATTGGGATTTTCTGTAGCTGTAAAATATCAAGAAACGCAATTGCGCGTGATGTATTAGTTTTGTAAGAATGAAAAAGTATTGGTTTTGGAAGAAATTTTATTTTTTCTGGAAGTGATTGTAATGCATCTGCATTTATTTTATCAGGAGATAATGGAATATTTATCCAGGGGAGTCCGAAACGTTTAACTTTTTCCTTTTCTTTATTTAACCATATTTCATCATCTGTGTTTTTTGGATCAAGAAGCGATATTATTGTTTTGTATCGATTACTTCCAATAATCAACAACCATTCTTCTTCTGATGGGTAGGGAATAAAGTCTCCAATGTCACCAAGTGAAATTCTAAAACCTCTTTCCATTTTCCAGGGCAGATATCTTATGGTCCTTTTTGTAATACCTAAAATTTTATCATTACCTTTGGCATTTAATTTTATCACTCTTTCTGCAATTCGAACTCGATCTTTTCCAAGATAACAATGAATATAGTATTTTCCTGTTCCTTTTTTTGTAATATCCGCAAGTTTATTCATTGATTCTTCATTTTTTCCAATCCATGGTAAAAAAGGTAGATGAATTACAGGAATACCAATTTCTGCAGCAAGTTTTTTTTCATCAGCAAGTAACTTTGGCTCAAAAGGAATTACCAGTTTATGAAGTAGAGAAATAACACCTGTATAACCTTCTTTTTTTAGTTTTAATAACCTCTCCTTTGAAGGATAAGGACCAAAAGTAAAACGACTTCCAAGTGACTTCTCGGTTCCCCGATCCAGGCCAAGCCAGGTTGGTTTCATCATAAGATATACACTGCCGGTAGTTATTAAAATTAAAACTACAATAAATAAACTCTTATCAAGGGAAGAAGACATTTTCTTAAAACGAGTCGTTAGCCAGAGCGAAATGCAGAAAGTTATACAAACATAAATCAATATTATCAAACGAATTGCCCATTTTTCGATTGACTGATCCATCTTTATCTCTCTTAGAAATGATGTAGTAAAACGGACAGGTCCTAATAAAACTCCAATTCCAGTAGAAAACCCTATGCATACCCATATGAAAGCCAATAAAAATAAAAACAGGATCTTTTTATTTTTCATATATTTTTCCTTAAGTTTTGTATTAAAAATATAATTATATCATATATCTGTGTTCAAATGACAAGTACAAACAAAATAACATTTGTCATAACTTATATAAAATAATTATTTATTTATGTAAAGAGTTTTAGTATACTTCCATATTATGATAAAACAATTAAATTTTACTGAGTACGATCTTGAAGTTTTTGGTGCAAGTCCTTTGTTTATAGGTTTGACACCTGATGAAATAAAAGCGATGACAAAAGTTGCTGAAGTTTACCGGTACAGCATTGGTGAGACTATTTTTGAAAAAGGCACTTCAGAAAGCAGTCTTTATGTTGTGAGTGCTGGTTGTGTTGATATTGTAGATACTCTTGAAGATGGAACAGAGGTGCTCATCGCAATTCTAACTCGTGGTAATTTTTTTGGTGAGATGTCATTTGTAAGTGGTGAAAAACGAACTGCAAATGCTACAGCTAAAGAACAGACAGGTCTTTTAAAACTCAGTATGAAACCTTTTTTAACAAAGTCACTTGATGAAATTATAAAAGGGAAAATAATGTTGAATATAGCACGAAAACTGGTTTTAAGGCTCCAGAAACTTAATCTTGAGCATATGAGCGTATTGAATCAGCGTAGTGAATATCTCAGAGATAATTCTTCGCCACTTGTTCAAAATATGGTTGAAAATATTGCCCATATCAGAGGGAGATATTTAATCTAATGAGTAATGTTTTTATAATGACAAAAGATAATGATAGCAGACGTGATATAGCACTTGCTCTTGGAAGTATTGATGGCATGAATGTAGTTGGACAGTATCTTGAAGATGGAGATAGTGATCTATTCAGCCTGACTTCAATTACCAGTCCTGATATTCTGGTTGTTGATGATACCCTGGAAAATATTGATCAGATGACAATGGTAAAGGAGATGCTTCGAATATTTCCACGTGCTGGAATCGTTGCTATATATGATCAAAAAACGATGACAGCAGAAATAGATGCTTTTTTTGATGAACGATATAGAAAACTTCCAAAGCCTCTTGATACTGAAAGGGTTAGGTATGTTGTAAGAAAATTGATGAGATCTATTCTGAAAGATGATCTTGACAGTAGGATCCCACATTATAAGAAAGGCAGAATAAATTCTCCAAAAATAATACCATTTTTTTCACCTAAGGATGGTATTGGAAAAACATCCATAATTGTAAATATGGGGTGGATGCTTTCGCAGGTATTTAATCAACGGGTTTTGATAATAAGTCTTAATTCTGTTTTTGATGATACTGATATATTTCTTAATTACAAATCAAACTGTACGTTTGCTGAGGCTATGAGGCGTTTCCAAACTCCTTCTGCTGATCCAAAAGTGATTGATTATATTGTGGACGAGCATCCTGTATATAAAAACCTCTTTGTCATTTCTCATGGTGATTCACCAAATGAGATGATAGTAGCGGAGGAAAGACAATATTTGGAATTTTTCCTATGGTATATTGAATCAAAATTTGACTGGATACTCATAGATACTCCATCAGTGATTAACAAGGATTTAAAAACTTTCATGAAGATTGCGGCTAATCCATTAATTCTGATTCAAAATCATATTATGTCTGTAAGGAATCTGGAAATATATATTGAAATCCTCAGGTCAATGGAAGTCGATGTTAGGAAGTTAAAGTTTCTTGCAACACGGGTATCAAAGAATATTGGAATAAGTGCAGAAAAAATGGTTAAGATAATAGGTGATGAAGAAAGAATTTTTGGATTTGTTCCTAGCGTCGGAAAAATTTCAATAGAAAGTATCACCAAAAGAGTTCCAAGTGTGACTTTGTCTAGTGAAACAGATGATATGTATCTGGCAATTCATGCAATATGTCAGAAGCTTACAGGTAAAAACCTTTCACCAAAAGAAGAAAATTTTATTACGAGCGGTATCAAAAAGTTTCTTGGACTCAAGCCTAATATTTGGTAAATAGCAGAATTAGATTACTTAATCTTTATGATATAATTGAAATATGAAAGATAAAACGGTAAATATTTACCGGTTCAAAGTTATTCTTTTAATGACGACGGTCATAGCTGTGTTGATTCCATCTTTTGCTAAAGCTATGCCAGCCTGGCAATCAACTTACTATCATCAACCATTTCAGCTGGTTATTATATTGATAATTCTGTTCAGGAATCGAAAAGAAATGTTTCCTGGTACATCTACTACAGAAATATCTGTTTCATCTGTGATAGTTGCAATTATTTCTGCAATTATGCTGATTGTTTCAGGTCGCGCTGGAATTACTGGCTGGATTGCAATTTTTTTGCCAGCTTTATTGTGGTCATCATATGCAATCCATTATGGCATTAAAGATTCAAAAAGGATCCTTTTTTTCATATTTATGACAGCATTATCATTTCCATACCCTGATAGTGTCATATATTTTTTCGGGTATATTCTTCAAAAGGGTACTCTTCTATTTTCATATGCAGTTTTACTTATTATGGACTGGTCAACAGCATTGAATGGAATTTCCATTCGAGCATTTGGATATTCGCTAATTATAGGTATGCCTTGTAGCGGAATAAACAGTTTTATTGTTTTACTGCCACTTCTGGCAATAGGAATACAACATTTGAATCGTAGTTGGAAAAGTGCTGTAAAGCTATTTATCATTTTACCATTCTGTATAATATTTTTTAATTCTATAAGGGTAATAACAATATTTATTGCTTCGCCAGTTATAAATGGGAAATTGGATGTAGAATTTTTTCATCAGAATGGTCCTGTTTTCTTTGCATTTAATGCAATTTTTATTTCATTTTTTCTTAGACGAATGAAAGAAAGAGAAAAAAAAATCAATGCAATTGTAGAATCATCCTTGCCGGGATCGGCTTATTGGTTGATATTTTCAATATATTTTGTAACTGCTGTTTTATTGTTTTTTCCAAGTGAGAATATACTTAAACCATCAATTGATACCGAAAGAATAAAAAGTATTTTTGCAAAAAATGATAACTGGAAAATTAAATCAATAGAATCTTCTGGAGATCAGTTATTGAAGCTTTTACTAGATTACAAAAACATGACTGAGGTTATTCTTATAATGGGTGTGGTTTATAAATTTGATCGAACATGTCCGAAAAAATGGTGTTTACAGAACCCGGAACTGGATGGCGTGGCAACTGTTAATTTCAAGCGAGAAGTGATTATTCGTAACATGAGCATTTCGCGATGGTCATTTCGGATATATGATTCACCTGAATTCGAAAAAGGCTTACTTGCATATTCTTACTTTGTAGATGGACGAAGCCTTTATACATATACTGGTGCAGAATATTGGAGATTATTCAAATCCATAAAGGCTAGTTGCTGTCCAAATATTGTAGCCAAAATATTTATTAAAAATGGTAATAATAAAAAAATTGGAAAGGTTGTTTTTAAGAGCTTTTCAATTGAGATTGTAAAAAAACTTGTTGATTTACTCCTTGATGGTTTTCCGCCCCGAAGTGTTACTGGAATTGATTGCTTTTATAAGTAACTCGGCACGTTTTGCTTCAGGAGTTTTAGAGTAATATTTGATAATAATTTGTGCATACTTAAAGGCTTCATTATGTTTTTCAAGCTTGAAAAGAGATTGAGCTAAATGAAAAAGAATTATAGGATTAGTTGAACATATTTTAATTGCTTTTTGTAAAATCACCACACTTTTTTCATAATCTTTGGTAAGAAAATAACCAAGACCAAGACTATCTAGAAAAAGATGATTGTTTGGTTCCAGTTCAATAGCTTTTTTAAGTAATTTTACAGCTTCTGGAAGTTTTGTTCTTCGTTTAAGATAAAGATAACCAATATTGTTGTAAATTGCAGCTTTTGGTCCTCCAAGATTTAATGAATTTCTGTATTCCCTGACAGCAGCTTTATGTTTTCCTAATAGATCAAGGCATGTTGCCATGTTAAAATGGATAAGTGGATGAATTAGATCATGCTTTTTAGAATTTATCAGTAAAGTAACAGCTTCTTTAAACTTTTTTTCTCTTATAAGAATACTGCTCAAATTGATCAGAGCATCTAAATGATCTGGTGCAAGACTTAGTGTTTTTTTATATGCAATCCTTGCATTTTTTGTATTTTGGAGTTTTTCACTGATGACACCTGCTGCAAGATATGGATCAGGGTCATCTGGTTTTAGTTTTGCCGCCATAAAATGGCATTTAAGTGCTGTTTTAAACTTTTGTCTGGCAGAATAAATATTACCGAGATTAAAATATTCTCTGGAAAAATTCTTATTTTTTATTGGCCAGATATTCTGATGAGTAATTATGAGTAGTGCAGCGAGAAACAAGATTACGATTGAGAGGTTTAATAAGTCTTTTTTTTGGACAAGACTAATGAAGTATTCGATGAAGTAAAATGCAAATATTATCAAAAAAGGAACTGCGGTAATTCGATATCTTGAACAAGTAAAGAATATGAGATTGACCAGTATTGTTATGAGTGGAACAAAATATATGAAGATAAATTTATCATAATCTTTTAATGAAAGAAAAATTCCAAGTATGGAAAGAGAAAAAATGATTCCAAAACCTGGAAAAGGGAGATTGAGTATAACAGAAAACTTTTTTGAAAAATCAATATCCTTATTATTACGTAATTCCATATTATTTATAAATAAAAGGAATTTTTTCAAATATAGTGTCAGGCCTTTTTCAGTATTCTGGATCAGAAAGTAAATTCCCTTTTCCCACCATGCACTTGAGATCTCTGCTGCGTTTGAAAAAGGCATGGAATACTGAATTTTCATTACACGACTCCACATGATTCCTGGAAGTATTGGTGTTGTACCATCAGAATATTTATTATTACCACTAAAAAAATTGATTCCACCGTTGGATGAAATAAGAATGATATCGTTTGAAAACGTAAGATTTCTTATTGTTACAGGAGCAATTATTAGAAATACTCCTACAAGAAACATCAACATGAAAGAGAATTTTGCTTTGAGTGATCTTCTAAGGTAATAAGACCATTTATTTGTAATGATCCACAAAAGAGTCAGAAAGACTAACATCAATCCTGTAGCTTTTGTAATGGAAACTAATCCTGCAATAATACCAGCAACTAAAAAACTAAGGCTGTTCCTTTTTTCTCTGGCAATGTACAAAACTTCAATAAATAATAAAAAAAAGAAATTCAGGAATGTTGGTCTTAATAACTCTACACTGTAAAATATAAAAGGAATATAGCATGCTGAAATTAGACCTGCTGCAAGGCTGGAATGGTCTGTTAGAAATCTCTTTGACAATCGATATATAAGTAAACAATTTGCTGTACTCAATAATATCTGGAAAGTCAGGAAAAAAAAGAACTTGGTTCCTGAAATAAACATGAAAAAAGCAAGTAGATATGAATAAAAAGGTGCTTTTTGAAAAGGCTCACTTTCTATAATGTTACCTGATAAAATTGATTCAGCCTGCTGGGTATAGAAAATACCGTCAACTATTGGAATACCATAATATGGAGAAGACCTGAATTCATAGAAGTATGAAAAACGCATTACTAATGCAATAATTGCGATAAGGAGAATATTACGGATATTAATTTTTTTACTCAATGATCAGCTGTCCGTTTTTTGCTTTTTACCGATTAAAAATATCGCACCAGTAAGGAAGAGTGCTATACATGAAGGCTCTGGAACACCAGCTGGTGCAAAATCGACTCCGCCTCTTACATAAAAATCTCCGGTGGTATCGGTTAGCCACGGCCACCATTCTAAGCCACCTTCCATTTTTGCCTCGACTGGATCATAAACATTTTCGGCATAGTCAATTGCTGATGCTCCATCTCCCCATGTATCATGAACTGCAATATAATCCATTCCGGCATTATCTTGATACCCTAATGCAGCAATAGAATGCCCGCCGCCTTCTGCCCCGCCGACCCATACCGACAGTTGCATTGGTCTGCCGGCATCAATTTCAGCTTTTAAGTCTTCAAAATCAAAATCCCAGCCGCCACCTGCTAATTCATTTGTCCAGTTGAGGCTGGAATCGAAAGTATAAGATTCATTAAGGCTCGAGGTCTCTGGATTATCCCAGGCCGCAAAATCTACCAATCCAGGTCCAATATTATTAACATCTGTACCGCCATCACCTGTTGGATCTTTTGATGTCTCCATGAAATCAGCAAGGCTATTGTCGGTATGAGGACTTGGGTCATCCGTTCCCCAGTAATCAGCAATATGTTCAGAACTTGCAATGGTATCCCTGGCAGCTTGATTATAGGTAGAAATATCACCATCGACCATATCATATCCATTAGCATCCCAGAAACCAATTATCATGCTTCCAGTAGTAGGAGAACATCCATACCACCATAAATATATTGGTACATCAGACAGGACAACTTCTGCTGACCAGAGCATCTGTCCAGTTAATGTAAATATAATAATCAGTATTAATATCAGTTTCTTTTCCATAATTTCCACAACATTGAATATACCATCAAAAATGGTGAACGACAATAGTATTCAAGATGTTTAAAGCAAAAATAATGCCAGTAACATAAATCCTGAATACAATTGAAAAATGAAAAATAATAACGTAAATTGTTAAAATTATTATGTATAGTAATTGATGCAGTTTGTTTTAAAAAAACTACAAATTTTATCATCTGGACAAATAATTATGAATACATTATTATAAAAAAATAAAGTTGGTAAAAAAATGACTGAACTAAAAAATAAACGATATTTTCAATATTGGACAGGTGTATTTGTCACATTTATGATACTATCCTTTTTCGGATTTAAAATTAACCGTGGATCTCCAAGATTTCTGACTCGTTCCCTAACATGTATTAGTAATATAAAAATCATAGAAAATGCGCTTGAACTATATGATATGGAGAAAAAAACCAAGAATGGACCATCACTTATAAAAGGTGTTGGAGAAAGTTGTAATGAGTATCCTGCGTCTGAAGTTGATTATATAAAAAAATATCCTGTATGTTTGGCCAGGAAAACAGGCGACTCATATGATGTATATTTTGAGAAAGTAAAGAATTCAAGAGTTATTTGTGTTAAATGCAAGCTTCATGGCAGTGTCGCAGATGCAGAAAAAGGAATTGTAGAATATAAAAAAAATAGAATCACTTATGACAAAATTTACTGGTTTATAGCAATCACTTTGTTTATCTTCTGGAATTTTGTTGGAGCATATTTTAAACAAACTCTATTAGAAACAAGTATTCTTTTAATAACAGCGATGATAGCGGCTATTCTTATATCACACATAATGTTGCCTGTCAATATGACATAATTGGGCGGATATTTGTAAGAAATGTTACAAATAGAACCATTCTTATCTAAATTATTCAACACCAGTTTTTTTGAAAAGAATTTCTTTGAAAGGAAACTGAAAGATTGTGTTTAACTTAGTGTCTACTTTTATTAGGAGAGATCACATTTATAGATTATACGTTCACAACTTCGTGCTGGTGTTGCATTATATTTTGATCACAATTTGTGATATCAAGTTGACGATCTAGAAAAAGAATGATAAAATATCTATAGAGGTATACGTATACGTAAAAGGAGTTTAAAAATGAGAAAGAAATTAACCCTTTCAATTGATGAACAGGTTTATAAAGATCTTCATTTACTGCTTCCAAACAGGAAAATCAGTGAATTTGTAGAAAACAGTATCCGGGAACGAATGAAAAAAATGAAAAAAGAGGATCCGGTAGAAGAAGGATTCAAGATGATGGCAAAGGATAAGAAAAGAGAGGAAAAAGCCCTGGAATGGAGTGAAGCTGGAATTGGAGAAGATTTATGAAAAAAGTAATCAAAAGGGGAGAAGTATATCTGGTGAATTTTGATCCGACAATCGGAGGAGAGATTAAAAAAACCAGACCTGCAGTTGTAGTAAGCACCGATAAAGCAAACCCACATTTAAACCGAGTGATAGTTATTCCACTTACGTCAAATGTTGAAAAATTATATCCAGCAGAAGCAAAAGTAATATTGAAGAAAAAAGAAAGCAAAGCGATGGCGGACCAGATCCGAACGATTTCGAAGCAACGGGTAATCAAGAAAATAGGAAAGTTAGATAGTAAAGACATGAAGAAGATCGAGGATGTAATAAAATTGGTGTTGGAGTTATTCTGATTGAATAAGTAGAACCAATCCGGGACACGGAAGAAAATAAATGCA
>DAOVTB010000049.1 GCA_030633305.1 Candidatus Muiribacteriota bacterium | reverse complement strand
TGATTTCAACTTTCCAGATGCATTCACATCTAATCTTCCGAAAAAATGAAGTCCATGTGTAAGCTGTAATTCCTTGTCTCTGTCCTTTTCCGCAAGTGCTTTCTGGATGATTCCACCCATTGGCTCAGGAAGTTCTTTTGCCTTTAGTTTTAATTCTGGACTTCCTTTTAACACAAGCAAAAGCCCTACATCATCCAGTGCCACTGAATCAACTACTGTTTTTTTTGCAGATGGAAGGTAATCTGATAATTTTAATTTATCATGGACAAGTCCTACATACAGGTTAGTTTTGGATAACTTGCTATCTTTTCCATGAGAAAAACACATTAAAGTCGTGTCTTCGCCTTTAAACTTCAGTGAACCCATGATTAAATTCGATTTTAGTGTAACTCCAGTTAATTTCAAATCTTTAAGAAATTCTATTGAAGATACCTGAGGAATAATTTTATCTATTGATATCTCATTAATAAAAGTTATACCAGTTTTTAAATCAGTTCCTGCTGAAAACGACATCGTACTACCTGAAACATTAATTGAACCATTGAGCACATCCTTTCCAGAATCGTTTTTCTCTATCTGAATCGTTGAAATAGAATTCTTAAATAACGGAAAATTATTAAATACTTTTATTATATCTGATTTATTCAACGCAGATAGCTGAAAGATATTAAAGAAAATCATGATCAAAAGAAACAAAGCAAATTTATAATAAAAGGACACTTTAAACTCCTATATATACCTTTCAGTCTATAATGTTAAATATTAGTTCTAATATTCCTGTAATTATAACACGTGCTAAAGAATAAAAACACAATCAATATTGATTGAAAAACTTTGTTTGTAGTAAGGAGTAAATTATGAAACTTATATTATGTATGGTAATGGTTTTTTTTTTAACAATAGTAAGCCTACCTGCCAAAGAGCCAAGACTAACGCTTGAAAAAATTTGAGAAGGATCAATTGGATCTTTCTCAAATTATTCTGGTGGTATTATGAATTCGTATCGCCAAATGTTGAAAAGAGCTGAGTAATAACCTCTAGTCAGTCTTCTTGGGACGTTTTAGTGTCTGACGAGTTAATCGTGACAGAATTGACTTTCTTAGTCGAATTGATTTTGGAGTAACCTCAACCATTTCATCATCACCTATATAGTTGATAGCTTTTTCCAAAGGCATTGGAATTACTGGTTTTAATAAAACAGAATCATCCTTTCCAGAAGAACGTACATTTGAAAGTTTTTTAGTTTTAGTAGGGTTTACATTAAGTTCCTGTAATTTACTATTTTTTCCAACTATCATTCCTTCATAGACAGGCTCGCCGGGGCGTACAAATAATTCTCCTCTGGCTTCAAGACTCTTAAGTGCATATGGAACAGCATTTCCCGCTCTGTCAGAAACAATAGAACCATTATAACGACTCATTATCTCTCCTCTGAATTCTTCATATCCTGAAATAAATGATCCCATTATTCCAGTTCCACGGGTATCTGTCAGGAACTCATCTCTGTAACCTATCAATGCTCTTGAAGGAATGCTGAATTCAATCCATACTCTTCCTTTCTTGTCATTAAACATGTTAGTCATGATGCCTTTTCTTAAAGAAAGTTTTTCAGTTACAACTCCTGTATATTCCTCATTACACTCAATATAGAGGCTTTCAATTGGCTCCATTTTTTTACCATTTTCATAATGAAATATTACTTTGGGACGGCCCACACATAGTTCAAAATCTTCCCGTCTCATCATCTCTATCAATATTGCCATTTGAAATTCACCTCTCCCTTTGACAATAAAGCTGTCTTTCTGAGTGGATTTTTCAACAATGATTGCAATATTTCTCATTGATTCTTTAAATAATCTCTCCCCTATTTTGCTGGACTGTACATTACTTCCTTCCATACCATTTAACGGGGAATTATTTATTGTAAATTCCATAGATACAGTCGGTTCATCAACTTTTATCCTTTTCAGAGGAACAGGAGATTCAGGAGCACATATTGTATCTCCAATAGTTACATCCTGTAATCCGGAAATAACTACAATGTCACCTGCAAACACTTCTTCAGAATCTTCTAATTTAGGACCTTCATAAGTTTTTATCGTCACTGCCTTTACTGGTTTAGGTTTTCCATCTTCACCAATCAGAACTAAGGGAGAATTTTTCTTCAAAATCCCATTATGGATTCTACCTATAGCCAATCGACCTAGATAATCGCTATAACCAAGATCTGTAACAAGAAGCTGAAGAGATTCTGATGATTTTCCACGTGGAGCCGCAACCTGTCTTAATATACAGTCAAATAATGGCTTTAAATTACCATTTGATAATTTATCGGGGTCGACTGAGGCAACTCCATTTTTTCCAATCGCATATAGAATTGGAAATTCAAGCTGATCATCATTTGCTCCAAGATCAATAAACAGGTCATATATATCATTAAGAACTTCATCCGGTCTTGCATCATGTCTATCTAATTTATTCAGTACAACAATAACTGTCAAGCCTGCATTTAATGCCTTATTCAAAACAAATCTGGTTTGTGGAAGAGGTCCTTCAGCAGCATCTACCAACAAAATCACACCATCAGCCATAGAAAGACCACGTTCGACTTCTCCACCAAAATCAGCATGGCCAGGAGTATCAATTATATTAATCCTAACATCATCCCATAATACTGAGCAATTTTTTGCAGCAATTGTAATTACCCGTTCTCGTTACAGATCCATATTATCCATAACACTGTCAGCTACTTCCTGACCTTCACGAAAAACACCGCTTTGTCGGAACATAGCATCAACTAGAGTAGTTTTACCATGATCAACATGGGCAATTATTGCAATATTTCTTATACTTTTTGAATTCTCTTCCATAATTACTTCCTTTATTGAATCAAAGTAAAATACCGTTATTACTGTAGAAAGTCAAACTATAAAAAATTTTCTATCGGGATAAAAGAATTTTCGAATTATAAATTTTGACTAAAATTGAAATAATCTTCAAAGTATTTTACATTCTATCTGTTTAATTGTATTGATAATACTTTTCGTACAATCTTCACAACATTTTACAACTCACTCGCTTTTTGGCATGCGAATTGCTTTATTCATTTCAGAAAAAAATTCAGGAGATATAAAACAATGAAAAAATTACTGATTATCATTTTGATCGCTTCAATACTTGTACCAGTTATGGCTGAAACTTCAAGAGGTTATAAATTTTTCTTAAGATCTGGGCCTACTAAAGAAATAGCTTATTCAAACGCATACAACAGCGCAGTTCGTTATATGTATTCCAATAATCATAGCTCAGTTGAAGTTATAAAAGCTTCCTACAATGAAACTGAAGGCGTCTGGAATTGTAACTTGTTTGTAAACTTCAAATAATTTTATGAATTCAATTTTTTTAAAAGATATGCCATAGATTTACCAATATCAACCATATTGGCCAATCCCTCAGAGTCATCCATAACATCCCCTTTATTCGAACCAAATCCCAGATTCCAGTAGGTTGATCCAACAAGATACATTTGACTCATCTGAAAAAGATGATTGATTGTATCAAACGCATGAATTCCTCCACCACGTCTAACAGCAATAGCAGCAACACCTACTTTATGTCTTAAAAGCCCACCATTTGCAACTGCAACATATCCTGTCCTGTCAATAAGAGCCTTTATTTCAGTAGAAACATCTGTAAAATAAGTTGGTGATCCAAAAATTATTCCATCTGATTCACACAACTTTGAAAAAACCTCATTGAATATGTCATTTTTAACAATACAAGTCTTATCCTTATTCCTGAAACAGTTGCCACATGCAGTACAACCTCGTATATTCTTTCCACCCAGCTGGATCAATTCTGTTTCAATTCCTTCTGCTTCAAGTTCTCCAAAAATCTTTTCAATCAGCAACTGAGTATTTCCTTCCACCCTTGGACTTCCATTTACACCAATAACTTTCATTATTAACTCCTCCTTCGGAAAATCAAATATCCATTATCAATATACACAATATTGTATCTAACTATATTTTTTTGTCAAAATTATTGTTATTTTGACATAGTTGCGTTAATTTGTTATATTTTATTAAGGTATATTATGACTGAAAATGCTATTTTATATATTGCTCAACATGCAATAAAACTTATTTTGACAATTGCATCACCAATGGTTGCTGTTGGTGTCTCGATTGCGCTTACGGTCAGTGTGTTTCAATCAGCAACATCAATCCAGGAACAGTCACTAAGTTATATCCCAAAAATGTTTGGGATAATGATGTTTCTTCTTTTTTCAGGAAACAGGATTTATAATTTGATAACTACTTATGCTTTCTGGCTTTTCGATAACATACCAATGATCATTAATGGTACCTTGAGATTCTAATTTTCAAGGTTTCTTTTTCAAGTTTTGTATCCAATTCTGCCATGCATTCTGAACTTTCTTTTTATTAGCACCAGTCTTCTTAACTTGATCTTTCTTTAAAATATTTTTTTTCTTGGCTGTTTTAGCTTTCTGGAAATTATTCTTCAAATTATTAAACCAAGTTCCAGTACCCTTCCTATTTTTTTTCCATTTATCAAATAATTTCTTATTATTTTTCATATTTTTTTGAAATGTCTTCCACCATGTCTTTCGTCTTTTCTTCCTTGCGACACTAGCTTTTCTCATATTTTTCCGCCAAGTTTTCATGCCGTCTTTCCATTTCTTGATTCCACCCTGGAATTTTTTACTTTTAACAAATTTCATAAGACGATTGTTACTCAGCATTTCCCTTATTTTTTCAGGCTTAATATTTTTAAACAAACTATTGGCCTGCCCTGGTTTCAGTAAATTAAATTTTTTAAATTTCTTTAATATTTCAATTTTCTTCAGCCTATCTTCAAATTTCTGTTTCCAGGATTTATTTCCCCAGAATTTAGTAAACCTTTTCTTTCCTTCAAATTTCCTGGCAGGTCCCTTAAACGCTCCATCAAATACGGATAATTGTTTATTTTCATTTAAATTATGAGTTATTTTATCCTTTTCAGAAGCGACTTCGATCATACCTTCATACACAGAAAAATCACTTTTATCGCCATAATTATCAACACCAACTTCAAAAATTGTTCCTCTAATACCAGCAATTGCAGTAGGCGTTCTAACAACTAATTCACCACCGGTTTTTTTCTCAATCTTATAGAAACTTTTTCCAGAATATACATAGATATTATTCTGTTCGATAAATAGCTTTGTGTCAGGAAGTACCCTTATCAGACTTCTAGATTTGTAAAATTGTACTTTTGCATATCCATCATCTCCTGTATCAATATAAGTTCTACGGGTACAGGTTTTCTTTTCAACAATTTCAGTCCAATCCAGCTGATCCCATTCATCAATTTTAGAATCATCATCGAGTTTATTATCCTTATCGAATCCAATAAGTACAGTACCTTGTATCGGTATAATCCTTATCTATGTACCTAATGCACAATAACAGTGTGAAGAAAAAAGGATGAAAACTATCAAAATGAGAAGTATTTGTTTCATAACCCTACCAGTTCAAATATTGTTATTCTATTCTATCAGAAAAAATCAGTAATATAAATACTAATTACTTCAACACTTTATCTTCAGGATAACTAGAAAGAAATCCTCTACAGTACTTTTTCATACCACAAAAGATGCATTTGAATTTCTTTTTATATCGATTATCTGACAGTTGTCTGAATTCACCATTTTCAAATACGAAAAAATCCTGATATTTAACAATATCACTGTAATCTCCAATCAAACATGGCGGAATATCCCTGACTGACAGACCTGTTTTTATATCTGAGTCCAGTAATTTTTCGATAACTCGGCGAACACTTTCTGCAATATTTGAAAGTGGTGCCAGGATTTTACTGTTACCATCTGCAGCACCAACTGGCCTAACAAGATAGAAAACAATCATATGCAGATCTTTAAATGTCTTAATCAACCAATCTACAGTTTCGGGTAACATCTCATAATTTTTCGCATTTAAAACCGTGTTTGTATAAAGTTTTAAACCTGCTTCCAATACATTGTTTCCTGCAACAATACATCTTTTATGAGAATTTAACCTACCTGTTAATCCATCATGAATCTTAGCCAGATGAGAGTGTACTGACATATGAACCGCATGACCACCAGAAGCAGAAAAAGAGTAAGCAAATTTTTTCTCAAAAAATCGGCCCCCATTAGTTACGACATCAATAAAATCAATCTCTGGTGATATTTTTTTGGTAATTTTCAAAAAATCCTTGTTTAATGTAGGCTCGCCACCTGCAATAAAAATTCTTTTTAGATCAGGTATTTTGTTTCGCCCGTTTATAACAATATCAGCATATTGTTCAGGTTCAAAAACAGTGTGTTCTGTCCTGTTTCCAGACTTATCTCTTTCCATACAGAAAACACATTTATTCTGACAAATATTAGAAATATGTATTGCTAGAGTGTTACTCAAATCATCTCACCGCCGTTATGGGTATATGATGCCACTTCCTGTCCTTCATGGTTCAATCTTTTTCTTCTCTTTTCTTCGTGGTAAATTCTTTCTTTTCTTTTTTTGTACTACCTTTATGGTATGGGTATTTAAAGAATTATTATATTAGATTCTTGATTCTATGACTCTCGCCAAATTTACTAATAAGAATTCCTGATTTAAGAACAACAATCAGGGAATTTTCGATTCCGATTGTATTAACTGGAATGTGCCCATCAGTAATGATCCAGTTTCCTGAAGAATCTTTTTGAGGTGTAAATCCCAATATATCAAGACCAAATTTGAGATGTATTTCTAGTGCAGCTTCCCAGGAACCTATATCATTCCAGTAATATTCCCCTTTCATAAGCATAAGGTTTTCAGTTTTTTCAAGAACCGCATAATCAAATGAAATAGAAGGGTTTTCCTCATAATAATGAACATCGCCAGTATCAATATATTTCAAAAGATTTTCTGACCAGGAACTGTCAATTTCATTACATATTGATTCAAAAACATCACTTGAAAAAAATAACATCCCACCATTCCAGAAGTAATTCCCTGCCCTTAGATATTCTTCTGCTTTATCCCGGGATGGTTTTTCCCTGAAGCTTTTCACAGTACAGAAACCATTATCATCCACAGGTGATGTTTCAATATAGCCATAAAGACTTGAAGCATAACTCGGTGGTATTCCTTTCAAAATAAGCTCGTTTTTATCATCAGAAATCCTTTCAAATATTTTATCAAGTTGACTGAAAAATAATTTCTCTTCTGGTATGAAATGATCACATGGAAAAATTCCAATTTTTCTTTTCCCAAGTTTTTTTCTGATCTTTAGCACCGAATATAAAAATGCGCTCAATGTGTCATTAGATATTGGTTCCAGTATCAATTGTTCTTTGGAAATATTCAAAAGTTTTGTAATTTCACTGGAAAATTCAATTCCAGAGCAGATAAAAATGTTTTCTGGTTTGAAGTATCCCTTAATACGCTCATAAGTTCTTTCCAGAATTGTTTTTTTTCCTACAACTGGTAGAAACTGCTTTGGTTTTTCCTTAAAACTGGCAGGCCAGAAACGTTTCCCACTTCCACCTGACATAATAATTGCTATATTATTACTATTTTGCATATTACACCTGTTTTTTTGTTTTTGAAACGGGAGGGTCACAGACCCTCCCCTACAATTTTTTGATATTGTACATCAATATTTGGATTAAATATATCTTTCTATCATCTCCAGGATCATTTTCACTAAATGATCCAACTCAGTTTCGCTTTTAGCCTCGGCCCGATATACCAGTGCAGGCTGAGTATTCGATGCACGAACAAGTGCCCATCCACGTTCAAGTTCAATCCTGACACCATCGATATCATTAAACGGTAAGCCTTTACTTTTACAATCATCTAGGATCTTTTTAACTACATCAAACTTTATTTCATCTGGGCAATCAATACGAGTCTCCTCAATAATAAAAGTTTCAGGTAAACTGTCCAGCAATTCATCTGGTGTGATATCTGTTGCTTTCATGGCTTCAAGAATTCTTATTCCTGCATAAGGACCATCATCAAATCCAAAAAAACGGTCAAAAAAGAAAATATGTCCACTTACTTCTGCACCTAAATCAGCCTTAATCTCACGCATTTTAGCCTTTATAAGAGAATGTCCAGCCTTATACATAATCATTTCAGCACCAGGCATATCTGCCACTGTTTCATAAAGAACCCGTGAAGCTTTAACTTCGGAAATAAATATTCCTTTTCCTTTCCTTTGTAAGACCTCTTTTATCAACAAAATAATACTTATATCTCCATACAACACACGACCGGAACTACTCACAACACCAATCCTGTCAGCATCACCATCAAAACCAAAACCAATATCACATTTTTGTTCCAGTACAACTTTTTTTAGATCTAATAGATTTTTTTCATAAACAGGATCAGGATGATGATTTGGAAATCTTCCATCTGGCTCACAATATAACTGAACAACTTCACAACCTACACCTTCCAGTAATGCAACTGCAGTCAATGCGCCAACCCCATTTCCAGCATCAATTGCAACTTTATAACCAAGATTTTTATCGATTATTGTGTCCAGTGACGCTTTTACGTATTCATCAATAATTTCCACTTTCTTCACAGTTCCAGGAACTTCAGATTTTCTCCACTTCATTTCCTTCATTACAGACTTTATTTCCTGTATAGCTTCACCATAAAGTGAAAATTTCCCTCTACATATTTTAAAACCATTCATATCAGGAGGATTATGAGAACCAGTTATCATTATTCCACCATCAATATGATCTTTTTGAAGTATGTAATACAATACTGGTGTAGGAACCATACCGATTTGAACAACATTACAACCAGTTTCTGTTATTCCATTTGTAAGGAGTTTATTAAACAAAGGTGATGATTCTCTGGCATCAAAACCAACTGCAAGCGTACTGCCAGATTCAAAAGTTGAACCAATGGAACGACCAAGTCCAGTTACAAATTCTTCAGTAAGTTCTTCGCCGACAACACCGCGGATATCATATTCTCTAAAAACTTTTTCAGGCACTATCATAGAGTACTCCTTTATTAACAAATCAAGTAATATGATATCCTTTTTTATGCAAAATTGAAATTAAAAAAAAACATGCTCAATACATCCTTTTAGATGGTTAAATGTACACTTGAAATAATTATTTATCTGATATAGACTGAATTATAAATTTTTGAAAGGAATATTTTAAAAAGGTGCACAATATATCCCCACAAGGGGTTATATATGCAAATGTGTATAGAAGTTATATATGCAATTGCATTTATAACGGAGTTGTGCGAACTGTAAAGAAACTGCATTAAATTTATCATTCAAAGAACGGTTCGTAAAGATAACTTGATTTTCTTATCAAAAGAATGTATCTTTGTAAAGAATATTGAATAATTTATACATAATCCACATGTTGCATAAGATGAAGGTTGGAATTGTAAAAATGTAAAAAAAGTTTAACAGTAAAAAACGATGAAATATCTGAGATAAAGAGTGTTAAATGTTAAAGAAATTACCAATAAAACAAGATATTGAAACCAGGCAAGTTTTAAAAAAACTTGCTGGAGCGCATAGAGCATTAGCTGAATTAAAAGGAATTGTTGCAACTATTCCCAATGAAAACATATTGATAAATACATTAGGGCTTCAAGAAGCAAAAGACAGTTCGGCAGTAGAAAATATAATTACAACACATGATGATATCTATAAAGCGGAATTAAATCTTGGCACTTTTAAATCATTAAATGCAAAAGAAGTTCAAAATTATATATCTGCATTGAAAAAAGGATTTGCTTTAATTTCAAAAGATAGAATTCTGACAAACAGAGATATAATATCCATACAATCAGAATTGGAAAAGAACGATGCAGGATTTAGAAAACTACCAGGTACTGCTTTAAAAAATGCAATCACAGGCGAAACAGTTTATACACCGCCACAAGAATATTCAGAGATATTGGATTTAATGTCAAATCTCGAACAATTTATCAATGATGATACGATGTCCGATTTTGACCCATTGGTAAAAATGGCCATAATTCACTACCAATTTGAAAGTATTCATCCATTTTATGATGGGAACGGACGAACAGGAAGAATAATTAATGTGTTATATCTGGTTATGAAAGATTTATTAAATCTTCCAATACTATATTTAAGTCGCTATATTATTTTGAACAAAGGAATGTATTATAAACTGTTGCAAGAAGTCAGAGAAACTGGTAATTGGGAAAATTGGTTGTTATATATGCTTAATGCTGTGGAACAAATCTCAAAGGAAACAATTGTTTTGATAGGAAAAATAAGAGAATTAATTTTTGAGTATAAAAATCTTCTTCGTAATAATTATAAGTTCTATAGTCAAGATTTATTAAATAACCTGTTTAAACATCCTTATACAAAAATTGAGTTTATAGAAAAGGATTTAAAAGTTTCCAGAATAACAGCTGCTAAATATTTAAATAAACTATCAAAAGACGGAATATTAAGAAAACAAAAATTAGGAACTGGAAATTATTATATAAATGAAAAATTAATGGGTTTATTGACGTTGAAAGAATAAACACTTCGGCTGACAATGTCTATAATGCATATCCAGATGGTACGTTGAAATTTTTTGGAAAATCTTAGCGGTAAAGCGATTAGTAAATTTTTTTAAAACGGGAGGGTCATACCCTATAGGGCACAGGCAGACCCTCCCCTACTTATTGTTCTTGTCAAATCTTCTCTTTTCCTTCGTGATTTTTCGTGGTAAAATTTTATTTTTTTTATCCGTCTATATCTTATATCCCCGCAACAATCGATGCAACTTTTTAACATCTTTGGTTTTTTTCCACATCATCTCATTTACTGATTTCGTTGACTTATTTTTGTAAACCAGATTATCAAGCATTTCAAGAACATGATCATGGGAAATAAGCCCAGACTTTCCAGCAGCAACCAATTCGGATGCAAGCTTCGCCCTGGAATCTTCGATGTCTATCATCATTTTTGATCTGTCTTTCTGTCTCCCATCAATATATTTAATATGGGCATATCCGCCAACTCCAATACTTCGCCGGCATGCATATTGAACTGCAGCTATTGCAGTAAACAGACCTTCTACACGATCGATAGAATTTCTTCCCGTTGCTGGCAGAGTTTCAAGATATTCTGAAAAAACAAGATTGGTCGGATCACGTCCTGAACCATCTGTTACAAAAAACTTATCAACAGATCTTGAAAACTGCTCAATCTGTGACAGATGATAAATCGAAAAACCTTCCTTTTCATCATATCCAGCAACTATTGCTGCATTCAAAAAAACGGGCATTGATTCCTTGCCTCTTTTTTCCCAGGTCATATGCTGATAGACTTTTTCAATGACATCTTTTTCCTTGATCTCATATTTTTCGCCTTCTCTGACATAAAATCCCTGTATAAATTCTTCCTCAGTAAATCCAAATTTACTGAGAATCTCATCACTTACATTCTGATGTTTAATATCAATCATCAATTGATATGCCATCTCAGCTATTTCACGAACAGTCATGAATTCTTCAAGTTTCTTCTTTTTATTCAAATTCAATCTTCTCTGATATTCCTGATCAATTAAACGAGCAAGTTTATATTTGATTTCATCACCAATTGATGAACTTCCAGTATTCCCATAGGCTGCACTCAACCCGAATTCCTGCTGAATATATTGAGGTACGACAGGTCTTATCTTGTCAGATGACATAATCCTCATATTCTCAGGATTCCATCCTCTTTGTTCATCGCATATACAGATTCCAGAATATTCATCAAATTTCAATGCATTTATAGTTGTCATTATTTTTCACCTGCCTTCATTTTAGTCTTCCTGACTTTTTTCCTGGTTGCAGGAAAGTGAAAAGCTCCTGGATCAGGTATATCCAGTTTATAACCACGTAAATATGTATCCAATTTCATAGGATCCTGTGCAGAACTGTATAATGCTGACTCAACTGAATCCAGTTTCACGCCTTTAAACATCAGGTCTCTGATAAGCTTTATGCTGGTCGGTCGATCTATAAGCCTTGCATGAAGAGCATGAACAATCTCTGTTGCCAATTTGACATGTAATTCATCATATTCTACAACCTTTTCACCCATTTTCTCACCATTTAAATAACTTATATGAAATAATCCGCCAATGAATGTACAATATTCTGCAGCATAAATTGCAGAAAGAATAAGTTCCACCATACCTTCAGCGTGGTCCATACCACTATTTCTGACTTTCTGTTCTTTTCTACCAACACATTTCGCAAAAGATAATCCAGAAGCATATTTCCCAGTCCCCACTGTATCAAAACCTCCAGAAACATGGGAAAGAACTGAGCACTCAGCTTTGATATTATACATGCAAAGTTTATTCTCTGAATCAAAACCAATTATCAAAGAGTGATCTTCACTTGCACCTCTTCTCGCAGCCGCTTCTTCATTTTTTGTTGATATCTTAAGGGCTTTTTTTATTATTTTTTCCTGCTTAATCTCATATTTCTGACCATCTTTAATAAAATAGCCTCTATTAAGATCATCTGCATTAAAACCAAACAAATATCTAAGCCTGTTATTAGCCTTACGTTTCAACGCTACATTCATAGATTTTATTACTAATCGTCCAACAGCCTCTACAGTTTTATAAGAACTTTTTTTCTTCTTTTTCGCCTTAAAATCCTGTCGAATCTCCCTTGCGACAGATTCATATATTTCATGATGGAGTGATGCATCACCAACACCTCCATAAATCACTTCAATATTTAACTTTTTCGCAATATCCTGATCGATAAGCCTGTACAGATTATCTCGAAAAAATGTTCGCCGGACTTGAAAATTATCCTCCTCGTCGGTAATAATCGCGCCTGCATATTCATCAAACTTTAAAATATTAACTATTCCCATGATTTTGATACTCCTTTTTTTGTATATCGGAATATTCCAGAGGATTAGATAATAATTATATAAATATACTTTTTAAAATTTCGCCATAAAAAAGGATAAAAAAATAATACCATTCAAAAGATAAAGGAACAGGGAGTTTAAAAATTAATTCAAAAAAAGTTCTAATGCATACCAAGAATATGTCGATATATTTATTAGAAGGTTTTTTGGTTAAAACGATCCTCATACTCAATCCTCCATAACTTGGAGGATTTTTATTTTGTCAGAGTAATTGTTTCTTTATATACACCTTTTTTTGAACCATAAAGCTCAAAACTCAGTCGATTCACATCCATTGGAACCTCAAAATTTTCATTTATCTTCACTTTAATATCAAAGGAATCATCAATAGCATTAACAGTTATTGTTAAAGTGGAAAATTCCCCATCTTTATGCTTTGAATCCTCTCCATTATCTGTGTAATATTCATATACCGCTTCATCAGTCACAAGTCCAGTAACAAAAAGTTCAGTAATAATTGTTTCTCCTATATAATTCTGAGGTTCAGCCTGAATCATTAATGTGTTCTCTCTCATAAATACTGGAATTTCTTCAAGACCAGTTTCAATAAAATAATCTCCTGATTTATAAATTACGCAATTGTGTTCATGCCATTTTGAGGATTTCCATAGAAGCCAGTTACATTCAGGCAAATGTACATATCTACCAATTGCATTACGCTCAATCACAGGAGTTATCATAAGTGATTCCCCAAACATGAATTGATCTTCAATGCCTTTGACTCTTTCTGAGTCAAAAAACATCATCAGTGGAGAGACAAATGGATGAAAATCCCTTACAGATCTCATAAATTCTGAATAAATATATGGAAAAAGAGAATATCTTGTTCTAATCGTTTCCCTTACTATATTCAAAGTATCATCATCAAACGCCCAAGGCTCCTGAGAACGTGTTCCAGTTGCAGAATGGTTTCTGAAAAATGGCGTAAATGCTCCCAGCTGAGTCCAGCGTATAACCAGATCTGCACTGGAATTACAGCCAAATCCACCAACATCACTACCGGAATAAAAGAAACCGCTGATTCCAAGTGATAGAAGCATCCTTATATGTACAATCAAATGTTCCCACCAGCTCATATTGTCACCTGCCCATACAGCAGAAATCCTGTGTTGCCCGGAAAAACTACTTCTACTTACAAGAAAATATCTTTTTCCAGGCAGATATTTTTTAAAGCCTTCAACAGTAGCTTCTGCCATTTTAAATCCAAAAAGATTGTGCACAGATTCGTTAGTCACTTTTTGTATTCCTTCATTATTATGGAAAAATGACCTGTAATAATCTGGATGGTTTGCCAATGATTCGGATAACCATTTCAGCCTGAAAAGTTCAAATCCAGGATCTTCCAAGGATTCAATTTCTTTTACTTGCTCAAAATATGAACTTAACGCAGATGGAGCATAAAAAATTGATGGTTCATTCATATCAATCCAGAATCCTTCAATCCCGTTCTCAAGAAATTCTTTATGGTGGTTTCCCCACCATAATCTGACTTCTGGAGATAAAAAATCTGGAAAATGAATTTTCCCCGGCCAGCAAGCAGCAGTAAAATCATTCGATTCATTATCTTTACAAAAATAATTGTTTTCTTTCCCTTCTTCATACATGGAATATCCAGATTCAATTTTTACTCCCGGATCTATTATGGGAATAAGTTTAAAACCTGCTTTTTTTAATTTCTTTACATATTTTGCAAAATCAGGAAATTTATCGTCTGAAACTGTAAATACTTTGTAATTATCCATATAATCAATATCAAGGAAAATTGCGTCACAGGGAATATTCAAATTTCTGCAATGATCAGCAATATCATTTACAGAATCAGCATCAGGATAACTCCATCTGGACTGTTGATATCCAAAAGCCCATGCCGGAGGAATATAAGGAGTTCCACATAAATGAAGATAATTTCTTGTTAATTCCTGTAAAGTATCAATTTTAAAAATATAAAGATCAAAATTATTGTCGCTTACAGAGATTTTAAAAATGTTTTTTTTTGAAAACCCAATATCCAGAATCATTTCGCCTGGATAATCAATGAATATCCCAAAAGATTCTTCTCCATCTACCATGAACAGACAATGAGTTCCATAAAGCGATTCCTTTTCAGGAGTATGCACCGGATCATCAGAATTGAAAAGCCTGAATTTCATTCCTCTTTTATTAAAACATCCTAGTGTCTCTCCAAGTCCAAAAATCCTGTCCTCAGGTTTCAAATTGTATACCAGATTAATCCGTTCCTGTTCATAACTTATATTTAAATGATTAATTTCTGTTTTTTCAGAAAAATCATTACCTGTTAAATCCAGTGTCACTGCTCCTGTTTTTAATGGTGTTCCAAATCGATGTAATGAAATCTTTTCATTTATTTTTAAATATTCCATTAATTTTCCTTTTTCTCTGTAATAATTCTTATTCTTCTTTGTACCTTAGTGCTTTTATGTAATCCTTTATTATTATTCTAACTCTTTATTAAAATTTAATTCAAATAAAACAAAAAATAATTAAGGTTATTTCAGAACCCTGCCGATAAATTAATTAGAAGGTTTTTTGGTTAAAACGATCCTCATACTCAATCCTCCAGTCTTGGAGGATTTTTATTTTATATTGAATTTATTTGCTAATTTTGCGATAATAAAGTTATGGTTAAGAAAAGTATAGATATTAAACCAAATGTTCATAATTCAAATGGTGGAATGGTTATTAACGTGGCAAGTTTTACCTCAGCCAAACTTTTGTTTTCAGGAATCTGGCGAAGTATTGTTTTTGGCCCAATGCTGTTACTCCCACTTGTAATGGGTTGGTATTTGTATCAGTCTCTGGAAAACCCTGCCAATTCAATACCATGGTATTTCATAATAATTATTTCGCTTCCAATAATAATTATTGGCTGGGCATGGGGAACAAGTCCTATAAGGTGCTTTAGAGCAATGTCTAAAAAAATATACCTCAGGGCAGGCCCAGATGGAATTTCCTTTAGATATCCAGGCTCTGGAACAGTATATTCTTTAGGTTTTTCATGTGATACAACGATTCACGAACTTTACTGGAGCGAAATTCGAACCTGGTATCCATATGACTATAAGATCGGAAAATTTATCTATAACAGAACCATCATTTTTGAAGGAACAGAAGACTGGAAATTTGAAATCCCGATGATCTTTTTTGAAGAAACCAGAGATGAAATAATAGATAATATAACTTATAGTTGTGAAATGAAGCATATCCGAGCTGAAAAGAACTACGATAACAAGGGTTGATCTGAATATTTTATGATTTAATCATCTTGATGATCTTTTTTAGCTTTTGAAACAGAAATTCCTGAAATTATTCCTGTAATAACTCCCCAGATCATCAACCAGATAGAAGAATGTATCAATACCATCGTCAAAGTTGATTGGTAATCAACTTCAGCTCCGCCGGTCATTTTACCGTCAATCATTCCCCCATCCCAGTGTATTATAACTGGATCAAGAAAAAAACCGTATAACCCGATTATACATATACCTGCCAGTAAAATAATCCATTTTGCTTTCATCAATATTTACTCCGTTTAGTCATATAATTTCATCTTACAATTTGAGCGAAGTTCTTTTATTGAATAAAAAGTCCCACGCCAGGTAATCCCTTTATTTTTAATCGTTTTAATAGTTGAATTAATAATCATATATAGAAGTATATAATCTGAAACCGGTACAAGTAAAGCATTCCATGAATTTAATACACCTGGCCGTGCCAGATATGCAACAAGCAAAATACGTAAAATTATTACCATTAAAAAAGGATATGTGAATGTTATTGGAAAAAAAATAACAATCCAAAGCGGCATAATATTTACAATGAATGAAACAGAAATCAATAATAAAAAAAGCAGCACATTGAAATTTACAACAGAAAATATATTTTTTTCAGTTCCCTTTATTATTTCAGAAACAGTTCCATACCATTTTACAGAAATATTTCCACCACTTATAAGTCCAACTTGCTTGAAACCATTTCTTTTGATCATTTTCCCAAGCATCAGATCATCAGCCGGATACATTGCAATCTTTTCATGCATACCAATTTCCATATAAACACTTTTTTTTACCAGATTATAAGCGCCTACTCCCACAAAGCCATTTCCATCATCACTGTCTGCCTTCCACGGACGTATTATCAACATCAATGCACTCATTACCTGTAATATTACGGAATTAAGTAAAGCTCCCTGCGGTACAGGATCAAAAATTACTGCAAGATGATCAAGAACGCCAGTTTTTATACAATTCATGGCGCGAATAAGGGATTTTTTCTCCATAATTACATCTGCATCAGTAAAAAGAAGATAATCCCCTTTGGATTTCTCAGCACCAAACTGGAGTGCATGATTCTTCCCTAACCAACCTGACGGAAGATCAGCTTTATGATAAACTTTGAGTTTAGGATATTCAATAACCATTGAATCAAGAATTTTTCCAGTTCTATCAGTAGATCTATCATTTATTACTATGATTTCAAGATTTGGATATTCAAGATTTAAAACCGATTCCAAAGCAGGTCTGATTGTGTCTTCTTCATTTAAAGCTGGAATGATAACCGAAACACTTGGAAAATCTTTATCTATATCAGATGAATATTCCTTCAGAGATTTTAATTGATTGCATCCTCTAATCAATAAAACACTATAAATTATAATCAAAAAAAGCAGGATCAGTCCCGAATAAAATAAAATAATCATGTAGTAATTTTCACATTCAAATCATTGACTACTTTACTGAGTTCCTTCATTCCAAAAGGTTTACTAAGAGACGAAACAAAGCCATAATCACTATAATTCGCTATAATAGGGTCTTTAGAATATCCACTCATCACTATTACTCTGGCAGTGGAATCAATATCCAGAATCTCAGATACTGCTATTTTCCCATTTTTCCCACCAGGCACGGTCAAATCCATTAACACAGTATGAATGGGTTTTCCCTGTGAAAACATTTGTTTATACTGGCTGATCGCTTCATCACCATCATATGCGTGCATTACTTCATATCCAAGATGATTAAGTATTTTACCGGCACTATCATGAATAGATTTTTCATCATCCATAATCAGTATCAATCCTTCTCCTTTATGAATAATCTCAGAAGGAAGAGTGTCTTCATTCACACTACGGAGTGAAACTGGAATATCTACAATAAATGAAGTGCCTTTCCCAACAGAGGAATTAACAGAAATACTTCCCCCGTGTTTAGACATTATAGAATGACATATAGCAAGTCCAAGTCCACTACCTTTCTTTTTCGTCGAAAAATATGGATCAAAAATCTTATCTAAAAGATTTTCTGAAATTCCAATCCCATGGTCTTCAATTTCTATTCGAACATAACCATTTTCAACGTTTTTTCCCAGAATATTTATAGTCCCACCTTCAGGCATAGCATGAACTGCATTGATTATGAGATTTTGAAAAACCTGACTCATTTGTCCCGGATCAACATCAACCATTTTAAGGAAATCTTCAAAATTATAATCACAACTTACATTGCTTCCCCTTAAAGCAAAATCCGTCGATTCTCTTATAAGTTTATCAATTGATAATACTTTTCTTTGAGGAAAATTACCTTTTGAAAAAGTTAACAATTGATTAGTAAGCTCGCTTGCCCTGAATGTTGCACTTTCAGCATCTTTTAATAGTTCTAAAATATTTTTATTATCTTTAGCAAATTGCTCGGCAAGATTTAAATTACAAATAATAGCAACAAGAATATTGTTAAAGTCATGAGCAATCCCACCAGCTAGTAACCCAATAGATTCAAGTTTTTTAGTATTAAAAAGTTCATCTCTTAATCTTAATTCTTCAGTTACATCCCTAATCACAATTACTATTCCATCGCTATTTCCCTCTTCTGAAGAAATGGGTGAAAAACTGTAATATACATTCCTGATATTTTCAGATTTACTTTGAAATAACGCCTCACCTGAAATATGTTTTTTTTCTTCAAGATTAAAATAATCTGTAAAAATATTTTTTTTATTTTCACCATCAAAATTGAATAGTTGAATAATATCGAAAATATTAAAACCAATAGTTTTTTTGTATTTAATTCCAACAAGTTCCGAAGCAATTTTATTCGTAAAAGTAATCACTCCATTCATATCAGTACTTATAACTGTTTCATTAATACTATTTAACGTCACTTCCAACCTATTCTGCTCAGTATGTAACTTCTTTTCCATTGCTTTTCTAATTGTTATTTCTGTACAGACTCCTCCTACAAACTTAAGAGATCCTTCTTCATCAAATATTGGGAACTTGGACGTTATAAATGAATGAATTCCATCAGGAAGTGGAATAGTCTCTTCAAAATTTTCTGATGCTCTTAATTTAATTACTTTCCCATCCTGTTCTCTGAATAATTTTGCAACATTTTCAGGAAAAATATCAAAGTCAGTTTTCCCATAAATATCTTCACCTTTTACATTAGCAAGTTCTTCATATTTTCTGTTAACCATGATGTATCGAAATTCGACATCTTTAAGGTAGATAGCAAGTGATGTATTATCAAGTATTGCCTGGAGATGGGCTTCCTTGTATTTAAGCTTTTCCAGAACTTCAATAAGTTGTTTAAGATCAGTATTTTTAATTATCCATGATGATCTTAATTTTGAAACTATTATACCTGTTAATAAACCACATAATATAGAAATCAGATAGTGATCAACATGCTGATGATGATTAGTTCCAAAAAGTGTGATAAAGCTGATTGCACAAAACAAAACTATACTTGTAGTACAGGAAATTAAATAACTCATTTTTATATTAGCCTCAATTACTAAACATAGTATACTATATTTAATAAATGATTTCAACCAAATGATTCCAGCTTTAATACCTCAGAATACCCAAATTAAT
This sequence comes from Candidatus Muiribacteriota bacterium, assembly GCA_030633305.1. Taxonomy (GTDB): domain Bacteria; phylum Muiribacteriota; class DAOVTB01; order DAOVTB01; family DAOVTB01; genus DAOVTB01. The sequence goes on along the minus strand of DAOVTB010000049.1, from coordinate 2,837 downwards.
CGTTCAAATAGACTAGTTTGTGTTATCATATTTATTATTAACTTAAATTTTAAGGAAGGCTATTATGAAAAATGTAACTCTAATTGTATTTATCTTTATTTTTTGTTTTCTTAATTTTCTCCCAGGCGCAAATGACGTTGTAATAAGAAATTTTGTTTCAGATAATGAACTTATTATCCCGGGTAAAGATATTCTGACTGTAAGCTTTGATCTGGAATCTCGTAATGGTGTTGTAGTATTACTCGTCATTTCAAAAGAAAATGGCGAAATGGTTAAAAGCATTAATGCAGGATTACTAAAAGATGGTATCCATAACATCCAGTGGGATGGTAAAGACACCGTTGGAAAACTGGTTAAAGATGGTGAATATAATTGTCGAGTAAAATATTTCGAATTTGTTGAACCTGAAAGTAAGGTATTTGCAAAATTCTGGCCTGATTTCAAAGATGTTACTTCCTGGTGGAAACCATTTGCAAATGAAAATCTAAAAATAACTGAAACTGGTACATATAATACTTCATCGACAACTCAGGTAACTACAAATGGGGTCGTAACTTCAGCTGGAACCATATCTTCAAATGGGGTCACAACTTCAGCCAACACTTCCATAACTACTACTAATTATTCCGTGACTTATGGCAATACGCTAAGGAAATATACTGGTCAATGTATTTCCAACGGACCTGAATATACATCAATTTTTGCAATTGATTGCTATAAAAGAGAAATCATTCAATTTGATCTTGATGGTAATAAAATAAAAGTTATAAAAAAAAACCTTGAAGATGGAACAGAAATCTATCCAGTATCTTTAAAATGTTCTGATTCTAACGCAATCTGGCTTTCTGACCTTAAAAATTTTCAACTTATTGAAATAGACGAAACATGGCGAAAAAATAATACCATAGGAAAATTTGGGAATGAAGACGGGAAATTTCTTCAACCCAATTCATTTACTATTGATAAATTTGGAAATTTTTACGTAGCTGATGGAAAACAGCGTAAAATACACAAATTTAATTCAGATGGGGATTTCCTTCTAAAATTTGGAAATTATGGATCAGGAGCTGATGAATTCAGCAAAATTTCCAGTATTGATTGCGATTCTTTTGGAAATTTATATATCCTTGATATAGGAAATTTTAAAATAATGAAATTCGATTCCGAAGGGAAATTCATAAAAAAATGGGGCCGATATAGTACTGGAACAGACGGATTCAGCACTCTGACTTCGCTGCATGTCACCACTGAAGATCTTCTCTTTATTCTTGGAAAAAAAATATATATTTATGATCTTGATGGAAATCGCCTTCATAGCTGGGAATTAAAAGATGAAAACAGCAGTAGAAAATATTCTCCTGAATATATATCTGTTTTTCCAGATCGTACTCTTTATGTAGGATGCCCCTGGGATAGTAAAATTATTCGTTGTGCTGCCCCATACACAATTACCGAGGATGAATTCGCAGTTGTAGCAGTCACAGTTAAAAGACCTAAGAAATAATAGTTCTGCAATAGAATTAAGAAAAAAATAAAGCCACAGATTAACACGGATAAACACAGATATAAGAGTATTTATAATAAAAAACAGCGAAAGATTAAGTATAGTCTGTGTCCATCTGTAGCTAAAAAAGCATTTTGTTAATTTTTATATTATTTGAACTAAAAAGTTGCCGCCCCGAGTCTGGCTCATCAATTGACGAACAATTATCAATTAGTATATAATTCAATAAAGGATTGTATACTTTATTGTGGTTATAAAAAAAATCATTCTGATTTCTTTAATTTTTTTCTGTGTTTTATGGTCAATATTCCCCAGAACACCAATAATAATTGACGTAACATGTGAAAATAAACAGGATTTCCCATACATAATCGGTAATTCATCAATAATTCAAAGTGAAAAGCCTGGAATTGTATTAGAATACATGAAGTTGCTTGAAAAAGAACTGAATATCAAATTCCGTTTTACTCGCAATCCATGGAAAAGATGTTTTTACCTGCTTGGAAATAATGATTCCGATGCCCTTATTTATGCAAGTTATAACAGCTCAAGGAAAAAATACGGTGTTTATCCAATGAAAAACGGTAAAATTGATAATAACTTAAGCATCGTAGATATATCATATTCTCTTTATTCTAAAAAAGGATCCAAAATAATGTGGGATGGTAATCGCATCAGCAATCTTACAGAGAAAATCGGCGCTCCATCTGGTTATTCGATCGTAAGCGACCTGATAGAGAAAGGTTATCAAGTTGACGAAAGCCCCAGCACAGTCATAGATCTTAAAAAGCTTTTAATCAATCGCCTTTCTGCAGTTGCCGCTCTTGAGATGACTGCTGATTATTACATCGAAAATAATAAGGACTTTGCTGATAAAATAATCAAACATGAACCCGAACTTGCCATAAAACCTTATTTCATGTTGTTTTCATCTCAATTTTATAATTGTAATCCAGAACTTACAAAGAAAATATGGGTTGGACTTGCAAAATTAAGAAACTCAAAAAACATAACAATTCTCATGAAAAAATATATAAGAAAACATCCATAAAGCTGGAGTTAATCATGGAAATAGGATTTGAAAAAAAAGATGACATCGTCCTTATAAAAATAGATGGACAGTTGGAAACAGGTGTTGAACTTGAATCAATTGTCTCTGAACTAATCAAAAATGGTGATATCAAACTTGCTTTTGACCTTTCTTCTTTAAAATATATCAGCAGTTCAGGATTAAGAGTTTTTCTCATGACTGCAAAACGAATAAAAAAAAGCAAAGGTCACCTTGTTTTATTTAAAATGGATCATGCTATTAGAGAAATTTTTGACCTTACCG
>DAOVTB010000044.1 GCA_030633305.1 Candidatus Muiribacteriota bacterium | reverse complement strand
ATGAACCTTGTAATCAAGATTGGAAGGCTTATTACTACGAATTATTACAATGAAGATGCAGTTATAAAGCGGAAGCGTCTGGTCAACTTTGATTCTTCGCATAAAGAGGGACTTTATTATCTTGCTTTTTCTTATCTTAAACTTGGCAAAAATGATGAAGCTTTGAAATATTTTAAAGTTCTCGAAAAGAACCCGGGTTTCAAAGACAGTGAAGTATTTTTCTTTCTTGGAAAAATTCATTATCTTGAAGATATGCATGAGGAATCAGTTGTATATTTGAAAAAGGCCAATGAAAATGGTTATTCAAGTGAAGACCTGTATAGGATGATTGGCGATGCATATATGAAACTTGACAGGATCGATGACGCGATTAAGGAATACAGCAAAATAGTTGAACTTGAAAAGGATAATGTTACTGCAAGGTATCAGCTTGCGTATTCATATAAATTAAAGGGAGATAATTCCAATGCACTCAAAGAGTACAGGGAACTTCTTGAATATAAAGCTGATCATCCAGAGGCGTTACTTGAAGCCGGAGATATCCTTTTTGAACAGGGTCTTTGGGATCAGGCTGTAGGTTATTATAAAAATCTTTATGAAAATTCTGATAAAGGACTTGAAGTGGCTCGCAAGCTGGTTGAGACATATTCAAAGCTTGAAGAATTAGTAAATGTTGAAAAGTATGCAAATATTGTACTTGAAACAGAAAAGAACGATGTAGAGATGCTTAGAAAACTGGAAATAGTTTATAACAACAGAGATTCTGAAAAACTGGAAGTACTTGAAAGGCTTGCAAAAGTTGAATCAGATGATGAAAAAGAAAAGGTATGGCGTCGTGTTGTAGATGTAGCAAAGGAAATGCTCAAATGGGATGTTGTACGTGAATATATTGAAAAATATATCGAGGAATCCTCAATAACAGAGGATTATGAATTATATGGATGGGCTTTGACTAATACTGGCTCAGAAGAAATGGCTATTGAAATCTGGGAAAAAGCCTGTGAACTGCAGTGTAGAAATCATGAAATTATAAGGTATCTTGCAGGTTATTATGAACGTGAAGAAAAATTCAAATCTGCAATTGAGAAATACCTGCTACTTTCAAATCTTGTTCCAGATGAAATTGATTTGTATGTGAAACTTGGAAAACTAAGTTACCAGATCGAGGAATTTGATGAAGCTCTTATCTATTTAAACACTGCAACTGATAAAGATACAGATGACTCTGAAGTTTTCTATATGCTGGCACAGCTTTATCTCGCCAAGGAACAGGATGAGGAATGTCTGTCAAATCTGAATGAGTTTATTAAACGGGAACCTGAGAACCTCGATGCTCATCTTCTGATGGGAAATATATACAGTAATCGTAATCAGTCGGATTATGCACTTATTTCCTATGAAAAAGTACTGGGTATAGATCCTAAAAGCATGGATGCAAAAATTCAGCTTGCAAGAATATACCTGGATGAAGAGATGTTTGATAAGGCAGAAAGCTATTACAGCCAGGTTCTGGATGCTGAACCAAATCATCCGGATGCCCTTAAACAGCTTGGGTTATTGAAGATTAAACAGGAAAAATATGAACTCGCAAGAAATTACTTGCAGTTGCTTCTAAATGATGATGCACAGAACGCTGAAATACTTGAAAAGATTGCATTCTGTCTCCTTAAAGAAGGGAATATCGAGGAATCTGTTCAGACTATGAAGGTGCTTCTTTCAATTGATCCGTCTAATCTGTTTGTTAACGATTATCTTGCAGATCATCATTTTGATAATGAGGAATATGAAGAAGCTCAGGGCTTTCTTTTGAAACTTAAAGAGATAATTGGTGATGATGATCCGGAAAAAACAGTCAAGATCATGTATCGTCTTGGTAAGATTTATTATCAGCAGGAAAAACTAGATGATGCGAAAGACCATTTTTATAAAGTCATCGAAGTAAAACCTGATCATGAAGCTGCTAATATAACCCTTGGAGAAATTCTCAACTCACTTGAAGATAAGGAAAAATGCCTGGAAATATATGGAAATATGCTTGAACACCAGATATTTGATATTGAATCTTATATCAGTTATTCAAAAATTCTTTACAAGGCAAAGGATCTTAAAAAAGCCTGTGATGTGCTGATGAAGGTTATCATTGCAGATGAAAATAATTTTAAGGCTTTAAAAACCATGGGTTACATTCTTCTTGAAATGGGAGACTATGATGATGCTAATAAGTATTTCAAAAAAGCGTTGATTATTAACGAAGATCCTGAAATCCTTATGATCCTTGGTGAATTCTCCCTTATGAATGGTGATAATTCTGAAGCGTTGAATCTTATCAGAAAGGCAGTTGCTTTAAAGGGGGATAACCCTGAATATCATGTGATGCTTGGTGAAGTATATAGAAGTAATGATATGAATGAAGATGCAATTGTTGAATATAACAAGGCAATAAGTCTTGATAGAAACAATGCCTTGGCACAGGAAAAACTAGGTGATATTTACTACGACAGAAAAGAGTATGTGAAAGCTGAATCATGTTTTGAAAAGGCAGTTGAGCTTTCCTCAGAAAATGCATCCAGTGTAATTATGATGAAACTTGGAAGGGCTTATTTGCTTAAAAAAGACTATGAAAAGGCCCTTACTACTTTCAGAAAAGTTCTTGAAGATGAACCTAAAAATATTCGGGCAAAACTTGAAGTATCCCGTGTTTTCTTCTGCAAGAAACTTTTTAAAGCAGCAATAGATGAACTGGAAGAAATCCTGGAGCTGATTCCTAAAAACAAGGATGCAATGGAACTTCTTGGTAATTGTTATAAGGAAGAAGAAGAATACGATAAAGCACTTGGTATTTTCAATAAACTACTTGAAATGCTTCCTGCATCATCTGAATATCACTATTTGCTGGGAACAATATATTCCAAGATGGGTGATATGGAACTTGCGATTGATTATTTTCAGAAGTCTATAGAAAAAGATTCTGAAAATGCACATGCACATTATAATCTTGGACTAGTTTATAACAATCTCGGAATGCTTGATGAAGCTGTAACCGAATATAAACTTGTTCTTAAGATTGCGCCAGAGGATAGTGAAATTTCAGGTCTTGCATCAGAGATGTTGAAGCCAAAGAAGGTGCGCTTCTGGAAAGAAGAATAGTTCGATTAGAACGCAGGAATTTTTAAATATGTAAATATGTAGGGGAGGGTCTGTGACCCTCCCGTTTTAAATACAAAATATAAATATAAAAAATTATGTCAATAATCCGAACACACAATCGCCTTCCAAATTATGATTATTCCGAATCAAATTATTATTTTATTACAACATGTACTGAAAACAAAACAGAATGGTTTGGAGAAATAATCAATGATGAACTAAAATTGAATAAATATGGTGAAATTTGCCTTGAACATTTGCAAAAACTTCCGTACCATTTTGATTGTTTAGAAATGGATATATTTGTTATTATGCCAAATCATATACATGCAATATTTATTATTAACAATTTGATGCGGGAGGGTCACAGACCCTCCCCTACATACGATAATGATCCAAAAAAAGATAATTATTCGTTAGCAGATATCATGCGAGGTTTTAAAACATTTTCTGCAAATCAAATCAATAAAACAATAAAGTTTGAAAATAAATTTAAGTGGCAACGTTCATTTTATGATCATATAATTAGAAATGATAAGGAATTGGATAAAATCAGACAATACATCCAGAGTAACCCTGCAAAATGGCTTGAGGACAAAGAAAACCCAAATGTTAATTAAAAAACACTTCTCAAACACAATCTCAAACTTCGTATACTACATGTTTCCTGATTTTGTTCATCAAATAAGGGAAGATATGAGCTGGGCGTTATACAGAGGGAAAGTATTATCTTGTTCTGAAAAAAAGGATCTTGAAGAGAATATCAAAAATCATTTTTCCTGTATGATTTCAAATATTATGGAGATTCTTTCACTGAGGTATATGACGGATGAAAAGTTCATTTCAAATGTTCGAATTATTGGTGAAGAGAATCTGCATTGTGCATTATCAGCAGGAAAAGGAGCTATTTTACTTATGGCTCATTTTGGAAACTGGGAGTATATAGGCTACTGGCTTTCCAGGATCGCAAAGGTCGATATTGCATCATTTTATCTTGATCAATATTCAAAAACACTGGATTCCTTCTTGAACAAGGGCCGAATCAATTATGGATTAAAATTGATTCACAGGGAAGAACTTAAAGATGCGATAAAGCATCTTAAAAATAATGGCGTGTTGGCATTGATATCAGATCAGGATGGACTGAGCACTGGTGAATATATCTATTTTTTTGATAGACTGGTTTCAGCTCCAAAAGGAGTCGCCAGATTTGCTTTGAAATTCAAATGCCCAGTAATTCCTGTTTATATCTACAGGAACATGACTGATTTTTCACATAATATAGTATTTGGATCTGATCTTTCTGCAGATCACAGAAAAGTTACTATTCCACAAGAAATACAAAAACACTATTCTTTTTTTGAGTCCATAATTCTAAGTCATCCGTCGGAATGGCTTTGGGCATATAAAAGATGGAAAAGTCGTCGCCATGTTGTAAGAGCAGCCTATAATCAAAAACTTCCATATTACAAAAACAACTGATTTTATTGGAAAAATCCATAAAATCAGAACAGGGGTCAGGTCTTTAGATTTGACTTTTTGTCCTATTTATACGACGAAAGATCAAATCTAAAGACCTGACCCCTGTAATAATATTTCTTGATGATGCCCACATATTAATTGTAATATAGTTAATATTATATTCACTATTTAATTTTAATTGAAGGTTTGATTTATGTTTGGAAATAAATATTTAAAAGTTTCTTTTTTCCTGTTTCTATCGGGAATGTGTGCTTTGATATATGAAATCGTCTGGATGAGGGAATTCAGGCTGATATTTGGCGCAACTACTCAGGCATCAGCAACTGTACTTGCTCTTTTTATGGGTGGAATTGGTCTTGGCAGTTTTTTTCTTGGAAAAAAAGCTGATCTGAGTAAAAATCCACTTGCAATGTATGGATGGCTTGAACTGGGCATTGCAGGCTATGCAGTTGTTACACCATTTATTATTACATCTATAAGGAGCTGGTATTGGTCACTTGGAGGAATTTTGACTCTGGGAGCTGGTATGGCAATGGTAGTAAGATTGCTTCTTTCAGCAATTATTTTAGCAATTCCAACTTTTCTCATGGGTGGAACTCTTCCTGCAGCAGTTCGATCACTTCAAGAAGATACTGATGTGAGACGACGTGGACTAGCACTTTTATACAGTGCTAATACTCTTGGCGCAGTCTTAGGTGCCGGGATTACAACTTTTTTTCTTCTACAGTATTTTGGGGCGAAAAAAACATTATGGTTAGCGGGCGAGATAAATATTATTGTTGCAATAATAGCCCTTTTCATGTCGAGAAAAGCAGATGTTGTTACAAAAAGTAAAAAAATGAAATTAAAGAAAAATGAAAAAGTAAGAGAAAATAAAATATTCGACTCAAAAGCATTGATTTACGTTGCCGCGGCAGTTATTGGATTTGTTTTTTTTCTGATGGAGCTTGTGTGGTATAGAATGCTTGGTCCACTTCTGGGTGGTTCTACATATACATTTGGACTTATTCTAGCAGTTACGCTTTTGGGTATAGGGATTGGCGGATTATTATATTCGATTATCGGAAGCAAAAAAAGGGCTACATTAAATACTTTTGCAATTACGTGCAGCATGGAAGCGCTGTTCTTAATAGCACCATTTGCAGCTGGTGACAACATAGCGATCCTGACTGGTTTTGCTATGCCTATATCTGAAGCAGGAATTTTTGGGAAAATATTAGCTTGGAGCTTTATTGCTGGTATTGTTATTCTTCCAGGTGCAATCGTTGCAGGATTTCAGTTTCCTTTATTAGTTGGTCTTCTGGGACAGGGGAAAAATGAAGTAGGAGAACAGACGGGGAAACTTTATTTCTGGAATACCATTGGTTCAATAAGTGGGTCATTGGCCGGTGGTTTTTTTCTTATTCCATATCTTTCCGCTCCATTGTGTTGGAAAGTAGCTTTTTATCTACTTGCATCACTTGCTTTTATAATGATGATGGTATCTATTCCAAAGAAGCTCGAAATGAAAAAACTATTTATTGTAGGAATATTTTTGATAATAGGAATAATTTTTGCAGCTGTATTCAGGGGGCCAACAGCGGCGTGGCGTCATACTCTACCTGATTTTAATATTGTCAGCCAGAAAAATAAAAATAAACTACGTAATTGGCTTAATACTGGAAATAAAAATACAATATGGGAAAAAGACGGGAAAGAATGCAGTGTTGCAATCAGAGATTCCAATCTTGGCTTGGCATTTATTGTAAATGGAAAATCCGATGGATCGTCTAGAGGAGATGCTGGAACTCAGGTTATGTTGGGATTAGTTAGTGCTATTCTCCATCCTTCCCCCCATACAACTTTAGTGATAGGTTTGGGAACTGGAAGCAGTGCTGGATGGTTGGCGGATGTAGAGAGTATGAAACAAGTGGATTGTGCTGAAATAGAACCAGTTATTGAAACAATGGCTGAATATTGTATCCCTGTTAATCGCGATGTATTGAATAATCCCAAAGTGAATGTTATTTATTGCGATGGAAGAGAGGTTCTTTTCAGTAGCAAAAAGAAATATGATTTAATTGTTAGCGAACCTTCTAATCCATACAGGCCAGGAATTGCAACTCTTTTTACATTAGAATTTTATAAAGCGGTGGCAGCAAGACTTGAAAAAGGAGGAATATTCAGTCAGTGGCTTCAATATTACAACGTGGATCAGGAAACTGTAAGAATTGTTTATCACACGCTTAGTCTTGTTTTTCCGTATGTTGAAACGTGGCAGACAAAAAAGAATGATCTATTACTAATGTGTTCAATGAATCCAATAGTATATCCTGTTAAGGAACTTCGAAAAAGGATCAGACAATCGACATTCAAGAGTGCATTAAATGATGTATGGCGAGTAGTAGATTTAGAAGGTTTTCTGGCGCATTTTGTTGCAAATGATCAGTTTTCACGCCAGATTGCAAACCAGGCAAAGGGAGTCATCAATACTGATGATAATACGATAATTGAATACCAGTTTGCCGACACTCTTGGAGCTGCAATGAAATACAATGTTGAAGGTTTGAGAGAAGTTGCTAGACAACTAGGTATGTCTCGTCCTAAAATAATTATTGGTAATATTGACTGGAGTAAGGTGGGAGATAATCGAATTTCCATGTTTACAATGCATAGACAGAATTCTAAAAACTTCCATATTACTTCGAATGATCAATTACATCGTTTTAGAGCTCAGTATCTATATTCACAAAAAGAATATGGTGAAGCTATCAAAACCTGGGAAAAACAGAAAAAGCTTCCAGAAACACCGTATGAAATTCTTGTTCTGGCGCATTCATATGCAGAACTTGGTGATTCGAGAGCAATCTATTTTATTGGCAAACTTGCAAAATTTCAACCAATAGAATCTGGGATTATAAAAGCAATTCTTTTGGAAAAGCAAGGTAAAATTTCTGAGGCTGTTACAATTCTGGAATCAGTTTTCGTTGCTTTACGCAATAATCCATGGCCATTGCCAGACCTTGTAAAACATGCCTTGCAACTTGTAATAAATCTTGAAAGGAAACAATCAGATTATGCTATTCGATTATTTAATGCTCTAAATTCTCCTTTTTCAACAAGAATTATGGAGATTAAAAGGAATGAAGCGTTATTTTTTCTGGCTCAATCGATTGATAACATTCACGTGAAAAAGGTTCTTGATAATTTAGAACCTTTTGTACCTTGGAATAAAAGAGTTTTGACAGTTCGCCGGAATGTTTACAAGGAAACTGGTAACCCACTTTTAAAGATAGCTCAGATGGAATTAGATGAATTTTTTGAAAATGATCGACCAGGCATAGAAGCCAAAATGATTATAAAGAAGTAAAAAAATCGCTCAACTCAGATAATAATTATTCCTGTTCTTTTTTTGATTCTGATGAAGATAGTATGGAATCAAATTTTCCTTTGTGGTAAAGCCTTATAAAAAGATCAACAAGAAACGGGTCAAACTGTTGATATTTTCCCTCTTCTAGAATTTCTACTGCTTTAATTGGCAACAGAGCTTTTCGATAAGCCCTGTTTGAAGTCATTGCATCAAAAGAATCTGCTATTGCGATTATTCGAGCTTCAATCGGGATTTCTTTTTCTCTTATTCCATCAGGGTATCCACTACCATCCCATTTTTCATGATGGTATTTGATAGCCGGCATCTTATCAATCAATTTATCTACACCCGCAATTATCTTTGCGCCGATTGTTGGATGACTTTTGATGATTTCAAATTCCTCAGGAGTTAATTTTCTGGGTTTGTTCAAAATATTTTCATGAATTCCAATCTTTCCAATGTCATGCAGTAATGCCGCATATTTTATATCGTCAAGTTTTTCAGAAGTTAAACCCAACTCTGCTGATATCAGAACGCTGTATGCCATGACTCTTTCGCTGTGACCTATAGTGTATATATCTTTTGATTCAAGAGCTGCAGAAAGAACTCGTATTGTTCCTAGATAGATATCTTCCATTTTCTGGTACAAAATTATGTTCTCAAGTGAAATTGCACAGTTGTTTGCCAGAATGAGTAGAATATCATTATAGTTCTTTGAGATTGATCCAATTGTTTTGATGTACAGTATTCCAAAAGTAGTTGTTTTACTTTTGATTGGAACTGCATGGGCATTATCATCTTCAGTTTTAAATTCTGAAGCATATAGCTGTTCCCAGTTAGGGTCAGTTTTCTTTCGCCCAAGGTAGAATATTTTCTGGCAGCTTGCGGTATTTATGTAGATTGCGCCTTCTGAAACATCAAATATATTAGCGATAATATTGATCAGGAAAGTTACGAGTTTATCCATATTCAAAAAAGAAGATATCATTCTTCCAATTTCAAGAAGAGAGCGCAGAACTTTTTTTTCCTCATTAAAAGAATTTTCAAGCTTTTCCAGTTTTCTTAGAGCTAATTTTGTGTTCCCAGATTCAACATCATATTTTATTGAAGATATTCCAGTTTCATCATCATTGTCCAATGTGTTTTGATCTTCTGAAGGAATTGAAGTTAAAACCTGATAGATTTCATTAAGGATATCATCCTCAATGATTTCCTCTTCAACGCTGATCCATGTATCTCCTGCAATGATCAGATCTCCAGGGAAAAGTTCGGAATTAGAAATGGATTTACCATTTAAGAATGTACCATTTGTAGTATCCAAATCCTTGCAAAAATATTGTTTTTTTGACTCGGACCACTGGATTAAGAGATGGTTCCGCGATACCAGAGGATCGTTCAGGATAAAATCTCCTTCCTCTCTTCCTAAATAAAGTTGCGAAGATTCTTCAGGTTTTAATTTTAAAATGTTTGAACTTCCGTCCAACTGCGTAATTTTAAGTATCATATTGATTTCAACATTTTCAGTAGATTACCATCGTTCTGAAATCTGTCTTCCTTTTTTTTTCTAAGGCATTTAAGTAGAATCATTTCAATTTTAGCGTTTATATTTGCATTGAATTTTGATGGTTTTGGAGGTTTGATATTTAGATGTTGATATTTTATATCACCTTTAAGAAAAGGTGGTCTTCCGCATATTAGCTCATAGAGTGTTGCCCCAACGGAATAAATATCAGTCCTGATATCGATTTTTTTACCAAGTATTTGTTCTGGTGCCATATAAAAGGCAGTACCAAGTACAGCACCAACTCTTGTTACTCCGGCCATGATATCCTCACATTTTGCCAGACCAAAATCCATTATTTTTAAATTCCCATTTTCGTTGATCATAAGATTGTCAGGTTTGATGTCTCTGTGAATGATTCCTAATTTATGTGCATATTGTAATGCATCAACTAATTGTATGGCTATTTTTTTGAAGATAATCAAAGGGAATCGCTTATTTTTTTTAAGATGTTCCCTGATGGAGTTACCTTGGATAAATTCCATGATAAAAAAAAGATAATCTTCTGTATCAAACAGATCATAAATCTGGATAATATTTGGATGATTGAGCCGTGCTGAAGATTGTGCTTCAATATTAAATCTTTTAACAAATTCTTCATTTCTAGCCAGCATTGGAGTTAGTATTTTTATAGCTACAGATCTTTTTAGTTTATTGTCCATTCCAGAAAGTACCATTCCCATACCGCCACGAGCTAAAAATTGAATATTCGAATATCGATCAGATAACAATTGCTGGATATCAGCAACTATTTTATCTCTGTCTTCAGCTTCTTGACCTTTCCCATCTGCATCAGTTTGTTTTGAACTGAAACTGGCGTCAACAATTGTATTAGCATTTGAATTTGAATGATCTTCATCTTCAGGAGTCTGAAGAAATTTCTCGATATCACAGATTTTCTCTTCAATGATTTTATTGGTCATATCATACCTTAATGAAATCCTGTAATATACGAGGGCTGCTTTATGTAGCTTCAATTCTTGTAATTCATGTGCAATTTCAATATATAGGCTAGAAATTTTACTGTTTTCAAAATCCTGAACATTTTCCTCAATTTGATTGAAAATATCAAAAGCTATATCTGTCATATTTTTCTGCAACAGGCAGAAACCAGCCATTTTTAGCGCAAAAGGTTTTAATGACTGTGAAAACTTTATAATTTGTTGGAATTCTGAAAGACTTTGTCTGAACTCTCCTGACAGGTAAAGGGCTTCTGCTAGTCGGAACTGAGTATTGACTTCATCAGGAGTAATTTGAAGAATTTTATTATATATTTTTATACTTTCCTTAATTTTTCCTGAATACATGTTGATTTCCCCAAGCAAACGAAGCAGAACAAGATTTTCTGGTTCGATTAACAGAGCTTTCTGATAAACTTTTATTGCAAGTTCCAGTTTTTGTGATCTCAGTAGAAAATCTCCAAAATCAATAAGATATTTCATTTTTTTGGGAAAAGATTTAATCAATTTTTTCATCATTTCTATCACATCATCTTTAAGGTTTTTTTCTTCAAAAATTTTCATAAGTAGATAATATGTTCGTTCCCTGTCTTCATTAAATAATGTAATGTCATTTATAGTATTTTTTATTTTATTTATTGATACTTCTGCAACGTCTTTCATTTCAGTATCATTATTGATTATGGAATCAACAAATTCTTCAAGAAGAGGTCTTGAAAGGGAAAATTCCAGAATCTTCTGGTAAGCTTTCATTGCAAGACTTTTTACACTATTGGATTCATCATTCATTGCAATTTCGACCAGAGGTAAAAACTCCTCTTTGCCAATAATAGTCAAAGCGTATGCCGCGCTGGCGCGATACCATACTCCGGGACTGACGATCATGGTCTCAAGCTTGTTATATATTATTTCATGTTTTATTTCAGCAATTGAAGATGCAACATTGGCAATAACACGATTGTCATCATCATTCAACATCAAAAGAAGATCTTCTAACATTTCATACTGGATAAGATATTTTCCAATGGCTTCGACGCTATTCGCCCGTACTCTTGCATCCTCGTGTTCAAAGAATGTCTTGATAAGCATTACTTCAGCTTTTGTCAGCCGATCGACTGAAGTACACATTCCAATCAAGGCAGAAAATATTATGGCGTCATTTTTTTGTTTCAGGCAGGAAAAAAGAGTATTTTTACGATTTTCTTCAGACACATTTCGAAGTTTCTGGATATACTTTAATTTGTCCTTAATATCTGTATCAGAACTGTTAAGTACGATTTCAATATCCTGAATCTCACTGTCTTCCAAAAAAGAGGTAGTATTATCTACATGAATGACAGTTCTAGTGGTAATATTATATTCTTCTTCTTTAACAGGATTGATTTTTTTTGAAAAAGCATCCATTGCTTTTTTTGAGTAATAACGTACTCCAACATCCTTATCCTGTAAGGCTTTTTGTATGAAGGGGATATATTTTGGATCTTCTTCGTCAATAATCGCTTTTATAAGACGTTGTTTGGATTTAACGTCGAGATTATCAAAATTACTGATTGATTCATTTATTTCGTTTTTATTCATTTTCCACTATATCCTGTTTTTTGAATAGAACAGCTCTTTGCTCAAAATCACATTGAAAATCTCTATTGAATATTTTGATAAAAATATCAGCAATTTCTGCATCAAATTGTGAACCAGAGCATTTTTTTAATTCTGCTAATGCTTTATGAACAGGCATATTATCTCGGTAAGATCTTTTCGATGTCATGGCATCAAAAGAATCACAAACTGCAATTATTCTAGAACCAATTGGTATATCCTGTTCTTTCAAACCATCTGGATATCCTTTACCATCAAAACGTTCATGATGATGTCTTATTATTGTAGCTTTATCTGCTAGAAATGCAATATGTGAAACAATTTCAGAACCAAGAGTAGGATGATTTTTAATTATTTCAAATTCTTCATTTGTGAGTTTTCCTGGTTTACAGAGAATAAAATCTCGAATTCCAATTTTTCCAATATCATGAAGAATGGCAGCAATCTGGATCATTTCAATTTCGTTTTTAGGAAGGTTCATTTCTTCGGCTACTGCAATACTGTATTCGGTAACTCTTTGTGAATGACCTTCGGTGTATGAATCTTTTGCATCAAGAGCTGATGAAAGCACCTGAATTGTTGAAAAATATACTTCGCGAATCTCGGTATATAGAAAAGCATTTTCAAGAGATATTGCACACTGAGGAGAATAAGAATCCATAAAAACCAGATCATTATCTGTAAAAATTTTCTTTTCATTTAGTGGAATATCAAAAAGCATAACTCCCACTTTCTTTTTCTGGGAGCATATTGGAACGATCATTACAGCTTTAGTATCTTTGAAAAAAGGATTATCTGCAATAGATTTGAATCTTGGATCGTTTTTCAAATTATTTGTTACAAGTGGTGTAGAATGTTCCAGGCTGTAATGCATCATATCAAGATCAATTTGAATATTTTCAAGTTCAATAGAAGGTTTTGAAAAGATGAAACCATTGATCATATCAACAAAAAGATTTTTTTCTAAAATGATTTCATTGCTGTTAGTTGAACTAAGGTTCATAAAAACCAGTCCTCGCCGAGCTTTAAGGAGATTCATAGCAATATCCATCATGTTTACCAGAAGGTCTGTAACATCCAGGATTTGATTGATAATCTCATTAATTTTATAAAGTGATCGGATTATATTATGTTCTCGAAGAAAGTTGTTGTGATTTACTTCAATATTATGCATTGTCTGGCTCATCCTGGAGATGATTTCCTGATCATTTTTATTGAGTGTTGAAGAATTTTTCAGATCGATAATATGACCTGAAAGTTCTTTGATATAGTTTGATATTCCGGTTGATTCGCCTGATGAAAGCATGTCCGTGGAATGTTCCATAGAAGATTTTCCGCGATCTTGCTTATCGAAACATTTTATGTATGTAGTCCCGATTCTGATGTCATCTCCATTGGATAACTTTTTTTCGAAAATCTTCTTATTATTGACAAAGGTTCCATTAGTACTTCCATTGTCTTTTAGATATAGTTTTCTGTTTTTCACAAAAAAAGTTGAGTGCATTCTCGATACTTTTGTATCATTAATTGTTATTTGACATTCATTACTTCGACCTATTACGGCTTTTTCATTATCTGTTAAGGAATAGGACATTATTATGCCGTTAGAATCAATAATTATTTTCCACATTTACTACTTACCTTTTTTTTTACTTCCTGCTGCTGCGACTTTTTTTAAATCTTCCAGAATTTCTTTAGAGGAGCCATATCGTGCTGTCGTCTTTTTTTGAATACATTTTAATATGATGTTTTCCAGTTTGGCTGGTATATTTGGATTCAATTTTGAGGGTGGTTCAGGCTTGACATTTATATGCTGGAATGAAATATCCCCTGAACTAAATGGTACTTTTCCAGCTGTCATCTCATAAAGGACTATTCCAAGGGCATAAATATCTGTTCTTCTATCGCCAGGATAACCTTTAATCTGTTCTGGACTCATATACCATTCTGTTCCCATGACAACTCCAGAATCAGTTAATGGAAGAGCATTTTCGATCTTGGCCAACCCGAAGTCCATTATTTTTATGACCCCTTCACGTGTTATCATGATGTTATCAGGTTTGATATCACGGTGAATAATTCCTTTTGTATGAGCATATTCCATTGCATCAAGTATCTGTCCCATTATTCTTATGACTTGTGAAATGGGAATGACTTTTTTTTGTTTCAATATTTTTCTGAGAGTATGACCGTCTATAAACTCCATTGAAAGGAATTTAACATCTTCATCACCAATATCATATATAGAAACAATATTAGGATGATTAAGAAGTGCAACTGCTTGTGCTTCTCTTATAAATCTAGCTACTATATCAGGATCATCTGTATATTCCTTACAAAGTACTTTCAATGCAACAGAACGTTTAAGTTTAAGATCTCTTGCTTTATAAACTATACCCATACCACCGCGACCAAGTTCAGCAAGGTCAACATATCTTTCGCTGATTTTGCCTTCTTCACGTATTCGTCTGAAGCCGGTTGTAGCCCCTGGCTTTTTTTCCTTTGTTGTAACACAATCTCTTTTTTTGGTCATATCCTGATCAGGTTTATCAGCAAGAGCGTTAACTTTTGCATATACATTCTTGTAACCAACGTCAAGGACCAGGATTTTTTTAAAGAATGAAACGGCTTCTTTAAAATATCCTTCTTCCTCAAAAGCAGAGCCCACAATATATAGGAATTCTTTTTTTGCCGCTTCTTCAATTTGAAGATCTTCAATTTGCATACTGTTAAAAATATCTCTGGAAATGACACTTTCACCTTTTTTCAACCAGCAAATTCCAAGCTGTAAATTGGCTAAAAACTTAAGGTTATCATTATTTTTGAAAACAAATTGGAACTGTTCAATTGCCTGGTCTATTTTGCCGCCTTTCATAAGGACTTCGCCATAATTATAACGCCATTCGGTATTTGAAGAGTCAAATTTTAACAATTCCAGATAACTTTTTGCCGCCTTTTCATATTCTTCATCAAGAGTAAAAAGATCAATCAATTTAATAAGAATTTCAACGTTATTTGGCTCTATCAGTAAAAGTTCTTCAAGGATATTTTTAGCATTTTGAGAATCATTTTTAAAAAGGTATAAGGATACCAGTTTTTCAAAATTCTTTTTATTATCCGGTTGAAGTTTGGTTAACCTTTTTAGAATTGAAATCGCTTTTTCCTGCTGTTTACTTTGAATCAGTGAATCGGCAAGAAGTTTCATAATTTCAGTATCAGATGAATTTTTAACAGAATATTCTTCGAGCACCTCAACAAGCTTTGGAAAATTCTGTTTTTTCTTGAGTAACTTTACGTAAAATCTAAAAATTTTATCATTTCCATCAGATTTTTTATAGATTTTGAAAACCTTTTCGTAAATTTTTTCAAATTCTTCGTCATTGGTTTCGAGAATATTTTCATAGATCTCAATGGCTTCATTCAGTTTATTTTTGACCGAGTATATATTTGCCAGAGTATAGAGGTTGTCAATTGATGAATCAGTTTTAATAATAGCTGCAAATGCAATTTCTGCCTTGTCAATATCACCAAATTTCAGGAAAAATTTCCCATAGATCTCCATGACTTCAGAAATTCCCGCCATTTCATCATAAATCTTCATAAACTTATTGAAATGTTCTTCACTTTCAGAACAAAAATTATCAATAATTTTACCAAGTAATATATAGTCTTTTTCAGTTTCTGGATGTTTGAAAAATTTGATCAGGTAATTGATTAGAATATCAAGTGTGGAGGGATCATTCTTTGCGAGTTCCCATAACATAACAACCGCTTCATTATAATTAAAACTTTTAAAATGAAGTTCAGCAATATGTTTGATGTATTCCAGATGATTTGAAGTGTCGACATTTGCGAGTACCTGATATATTTTTATTGCATTAGAGATCTTGAAATTTTTCTCGTAGAGTTCGGCTAATTCTTTTGCGCAGTCGATATCTCCGGGATTTTCAGCATGGAGTAATTCAATTATTTCCATATATTTGTTAGAATCATTTTCTTCATAAATATCAGCTGCTTTTCTTAGAAATAGTGGATTATCTTTCTGGTGTGGAAGAAGAAGTTCCAGGAAGATCATTGTTTCGCGTGGTTTGCCTCTTTCTTCAAAATAATCAACGATGTTTTCAAGGAGGTGAATATCTTTTTTCTTGGATGATATTTTTCGTCCGATTTTAAGTATCTGATCATCTTTTTTATTCTGGATATACATTTCAAGGATTGTTTCATTGGGGATAAATTCAAAACGGTCAATATTACTTCCCTTGAATTCATAAAGACCTTCCCAGTTCTTATTGGATATAAGGAAATTGATCTTTATCATGTCGATAAGAGCTTTGATGTTTTTAATATTCTTTATAATATAAATGAAAAGAATTATCATAATAGAAACTTGGACGATTGCTTCAAGAAATTTAACAAACTCCATATTTATTCCTATTGATTTTATAAATTCATTTGCTTTTGTAGTAAATTGTTTCATTTAATCAGTCCCTGCTTTTAATTTTCTTAAAGATTCATATAATAATCCAGCATTCTCAAATCTTTGCAATGGTATTTTCTGAATACATCTGATGATAACATTTTCAAGAGCGACTCCTATGTTTGGATTAATCTCTGAAGGAAGCGTAGGAGTGAGATGTATATGTTGATAAGCCAGGTCACCACTTGTGAATGGCCTTTTTCCGGTTAACATCTCGTAAGCCAGAATACCGAAAGAATAAATATCACTCTGAACGGCAACAGATTCGCCTTTTATCTGTTCCGGACTCATGTAATATGGAGTACCCATTTTAATGCCAGTTTTAGTCATTGTTGACATATACTCTATCCTTGCCAGTCCAAAATCCATTACTTTTACAAGTTGAGATTCTTTTTCTATTGTGACATTTTCAGGTTTAATATCACGATGTATTATACCATAACTATGGGCATAATTTAAAGCTTGTGCAATTTGAGTAAGAATTCTAATTTTTTCATTGAAAGTTAGGTTATTTTCAGCCATGAGTTCTCTTAGATTAGGACCTTCGATGATTTCCATAATCAAGTAGCTGGAATTTTCACTTTCTTCGATATCGTATATACGTGTGATGTTAGGATGATTGAATTTGGCAACTGCCATAGCACTGCGTTTAAATCTTTTGAGTTCTTCTTTGTCATGGATGTGTTCTTCATTTAGAACTTTTATCGCGACATTCCGGTCAAGCTTATTATCATAAGCTTTAAATACAAGGCTCGTTCCGCCTTTTCCAATGATCTCAAAACGCGAGTATCTGTCTTCAATATCTGCCGTTATATGGCTTATCAAAGCACTGTTTCCCTCATTAGTTCCTTTACTGGATATCTCAGTTTTTAATTTTTCAATTTTTTCAGATACATCTTTGAAATCAAAATCATGTCCCAGTATTATTTTAAAGCTATTAAAAGCTTCTCTGAAGTAACCATATTCAAAATAAATATCCGCTATCTTGTAATGCATTTCTAAATCTGGAGGAGAAATATTTTTTAACGAATTTCCGATGAACTCAAGTTCATCAAGTGCAAGATCATAAAAACTTTTTTCAAAAAAACAGATAGATAATGCGATTCTTATATCAAAATCACTGTCTGAATTGTTGTGTAGAAACTTTTGGAATTTAGAGATTGCCTTGTTCCATTCCTTATCTCTGAAGTATGTCATACCATCTTTATAGAGTGTTTCATAAAGCTCTTTACTCAATGTAGTTCGTGTCAATCCTATGTCGACTTCACTTCCAAATTTTGACTCTAGATCATCCAGTATTTCAAGTGCCTGTTTTTTCTTATTATTTGCGCCAAGTATCTTTGCTTTCAATTTCATTCCGCTTATGATCAGGTCTTTACTGAGATTATTTAAATTGACTTTTTTTATTTCACTCAAAGCGCTTGAATTCGCATCAAGCGCCAATAAAAATTCGGATTTTATAAGTGAAAGTTCATCTGTTCTTTCGGCAAAAATGCTTTTGGCAGATGTTTCGATCAGTTTCATTCCGAAGTCCAGTTTGCTGTCATCATGTAGTAAAAGCTTTAGATAATACATGAAAGGTTCAGCAGTTTTTGGTGGGAATTCTTTAAAAAAAGTGAGTATCTTTTCAAGTGAAGCAGGATCATTTTTAATTGCTTCATCCATAAAAAGAAACCCTTTAAAATAACTACCAGATCTGTAATATAATAATCCGAGCTGGCGTAAAAGATTGCTGTCATCAGATTTTTGACCGAGCATTCTTTTCAGGATATTTTTCACAAAAAGTTTGTATTTATCAAATTCATCATTCATAAGAATTTTATTGATATGTTTTTCAGTATTAAGACTGTTGCCGTTTGCAGACTCCAGTTGAATCATAACTTTTCGGTATTTCATGTTTTCGGGATAATTCTCTATTAATTTCCCGATAATTTCATTGGCTTTACTGGTTTTATCCATTGCTAGATAATATTTTGATAAAGTGTATCTTATTTTCTGGGTATCATTGACTCGTTCACCTAGATCATTCAGCAGAGAAACAGCTTTTTCTTTTGCGCCAAATTCAAAAAACTTCAATGCAAATTGATATTCAATATCAGTGTTCAACAAAGGGGTACACTGGAATTCCTTGAAAAAGAAATCGCTTTGTTCCAATGAAGAAATAGATTCAAAAAATGGAAGAATAATTTTATCGTATTCAGTCGAATAGATCATTCTTAAAAATAACCACTTATTATTATCCTTATCGTTATTGTAAAGTTTTTCCACCGTGGAAGCATACAATTCAGGTTTATACTGTAATAGAAAATACGAAAATGACATTTCTTCTGAAGCAAGTGGATCAAGCGATACTAATGTAGAACAATATTTTAAGAATTTTTCAGTATCATAGTTCTGGAATATTTTGGATAATATTAGACAACGGATTTTTTCATCAAAAAAATTGCAAAGCTCCATACTATCTTTTATATGATCAAACGCCTCAGGCTGAACAACAAGGAGTTCCAGTTTATTCCAATAGTCCAAAAAAAGGTTGTTGTTGCCGAATTCAATACAGAGGGGGATAAGGAATGGAGCCCAGAATGCAGGTGGCTCCCTGGTTATTTCGACCAGCTTTTCAAAAAGTGTAATCATTTCTTCTGGATGATCAATGTTATTGAAGTATTTATATCCCTTTTCAATCAGTTCCTCGGTTCTCTGGGTTATAATTAATTCTTTATACAGGAAATTCAGTTTTTGTGAACTAGGATCTTTTAGATAAAGCATTCTGGTAAGCATGATTTTAGCATCAACATTTTTGCAGTTTTTTTCTATGATCTTGTTAAGCAGATCAAAGACACCTTTATGAAATGATCTTATGTGCTCAAATGCATTTTCCAGTTCTTCTATTGCGCGAGATTCATTATTCAGCATAAGATTGATTTCTGATATTTTAAGGTATGAACCAACATCACTTCTATCAATATCCTTGATATGTTCAAATACCGATATTGCTTCTGCAAGCATGTTTCTTTCAGTATAGAGACTGCCAAGTTCAAGAAGCAAATCTACATTGTTTGGTTTGAAATCCAGAAGTTTTTTTATGCAGTCTGTCAGATTAAAAGTATTATTAAGTTTTCTGTAATATTTTTTGATTTCAAAAAGAATATCGTAGTCCTTGTAACTTTTTAAAAATAATGTATCCAGTAAATCTAAAGCTTTATTGGTGTTATTTGTTTTGATATAGAGTTTTACTAAAAGCAACATATGATCTTTACTCAGAGAAAAGTTTTTTTCAAGGATCTGCAGACTAGTAATGGCTTCTGAAATATCGTTATTTTCTACGAGAGCACTAATATAATTTTCGAGAGCATCCTGATTGTTGACTAATGCAACCATCCCGCGTTTGTAAAATTTGATACTTTCACGGATATTGCCTTGTTCATATTGTCTTTCCCCACTTTGGACATTTGCTTTTGACATTTTTTTCATGAACAGATGTTCGAAAAAATATTTCATTTGTTTGAAATATTTAACAAGCATTATCAGGACAATTATAAGTATAATTACTCCAAAACCAATGAATATATAGAATTTGCTTTTATGCCACCATAAAAACGGATCTGTTTTTTTCTTTTTCTTTACTTTATC
The DNA here is from genome assembly GCA_030633305.1 of Candidatus Muiribacteriota bacterium. Lineage (GTDB taxonomy): Bacteria > Muiribacteriota > DAOVTB01 > DAOVTB01 > DAOVTB01 > DAOVTB01. The sequence goes on along the minus strand of DAOVTB010000044.1, from coordinate 3,373 downwards.
TTTTAGAAGTTTCAAAATTTGATCATCAATGCTTCCTTTTGGAGGTGTTTTAGCTGGATCAGTTCCTTTTCCATTATGGATATCTACACCTTTTTTGAACATTTTTTTTACATTAGCAGGATTGTAGAGTTTCTGATAAAGTTCGATCTGACGATCGACATCATCGCTATCTTTATCGCAGAAGATATTACAATTCAATATAAACGGGATAATAAAAATAAAAATATACAATTTTATAATGTTTCTTCTTCTCGTGTAATGATTCATATTCTAATCTGATCCTATTTTTTATTGGACAGGCATACCATTTCAGGGCACAGGCAGGTGTTTGACCTGTCCCTACATTTGTGTCTTTCTTTTTTTACTCTGCATCCTCCGCGTTCTCTGCGCGATGTCTTTTTTTCTTTAATCATTTACCTTTCTGAGTACCAGGATGTATTTAATTCCCATCATAACGATCAAAAGTATAAACGATACAATGAGTATCCACATGCAGAAAGTAAGGACAAGCCTTAGAATTTCAAATGCGGTTTCGATTTTTTTATCAGTTTTATTTTTAACTTGAGCTGCCTTTTTTTTAACAGGCGATTGCAGGCTTTTTTTTGTAAATTTAACATGTTGTCCAATTGATTCGGAATATGAAAAAATGGATATAACTAAAAATATAAAAAAAGAAATACAGACTTTTTTTATCATAATTAGAAAAAAGTATATCATTAATATTAATGCTAATCAATAAACATTAATAGTCAAATTACATATTTACTTTCTTTCTGTTTTTTGTGTAAAATGAATTATAATATTACCTGAACTGATCGATTATTTGCGATTCAGATGTGCTGATATGAGTAGTTTCAACCTGATGATAATTTTCTGGAGGTAGTTATGATTATAATAACAGGCGGGGCTGGTTTTATAGGAAGTTCCCTTATCCATAGACTTAACTGTGCTGGTATTGATGACATCAGGATTGTTGATAGGCTTGGAACAGATTCGAAATGGAAGAATCTGGTGAATCTAAGATTTAGTGATTATTTTGACTGTGATGACTTTATTTCTGATCTTGATAAAACAAGAAAACCAAGATTGATTATTCATCTTGGGGCATGTTCTACAACGTATGAAAAAGATTGTGGTTATCTAATGAAAAACAACTTTGAATATTCCAAGAAACTCTGTAAATGGGCGATAAGGAATCAAATCAGGTTTGTTTATGCTTCTTCGGCAGCGACATATGGTAAAGGTGAAAATGGTTTTTGTGATTCAATAGAAACGGCCGAAAAATTAAGACCGATTAATCCTTATGGCTATTCGAAACAGATTTTTGATCTCTGGTTGATTCGAAAAGGATATATTGATAAAGTGCTTGGCTTGAAATTTTTTAATGTTTATGGACCTAATGAATATCATAAAGGCGAGATGAGAAGCATGGTTTATAAAGCATATAAACAGATTGTCAATAGTTCAAAGGTAAGGTTGTTTAAATCATATAATCCAGATTTCAAGGATGGTATGCAGAAGAGAGATTTTATTTATATACAGGATGTAGTGGAAGTAATTGAAAAAGTTATGGATAATGAGTCAGCAGTTGGTTTTTTAAATGTGGGAACAGGAAATCCCATGACATTTATTGATCTTACCGATGCTGTGTTTCAGGCTTTGAAAAAAGTGAAGGTTCTTAGCTTTATTGATATTCCAGAAGATCTCAGAGAAAATTATCAGTATTTTACAGAAGCTGATACAAAAAAACTGAAACAATTCCATCCTGAAAAAATGATGTCTCTAAATAAGGCAATCAAGGATTATGTAGGCAATTATCTTGAATATAAAGACATGAATTTTGGATCAGTTAATTTACCGGGAAGGGCACAAAAAATATGAAGAAAATAAGTAGAATGATAAAAAAAATAACTTTATTTGTCCTGATACTGTTGGTTGTTATCAATTGTAGCGCTAAAATGCTGTATTTTAATGACAGGGATTATCCGGATGTTGATGCCTATTTTGACCAACTCCCGGCTTCAGGAATCAGTATTACAACTGAGAAAGGCGAGCAGATTAAAATCCATAACAGAAAGAAGGTTTCAGACTCAGAAATAGTCTTTATGATTTATCCGTTTTCTGATGACCGAAGTTTTATAAATTATATCTATAATTTTTGTAAAATGATCATGGACGAACTTCCGCGTGATTTTAAATTTCTTCTTTCGAAAATAGTTGATGATGAGTGCAAAGTCAGCATTTATTTTGAAACGGAAAAGGAATTTGCCTATTATCCTCTTGGATCATTGAAAGATGATGTAGTAACTGGAGACAGACATCGAGACTTTTTTACTTCCAACCGATCTGAAGTCATGTCGAATTTATCCCAGATAGATCTTACAAAACATGGAATTTTCTATGATTCCCTGTATTTGATGATCGAGTTTTTATATTATCAAGCTCGATCAATTCCATATTTGATTGTTTTTCTTGATGGCGATGTTATATTTGAAGATAGTAAAAGTAAGATTGATTCTAAGACTTTAAATGAATTCCTGGCTAAAAGGAATATTTTTGTTAATTTTGTTATTTTATATTCTGACAAACGAAAAAAAGTTCCGCCTGTAATAGAACGGATCAAAAATAAAAAAGTATTTCAAGTCTTACAAACTGATTTATCTGCAGACGAATTAGATAGTTTGATGACAAATCTGGAGAATGCTTATTCTTTAAGGATGAATTTGAAGCAGTTCAAAAGAAAGGGAGAGAAAGTCAAACTTAAGTTTGCAGGAAAAGATCTCGAGCAGTCAATACAATTTAATGTTCCTTATAATCTGGGGACTAAAGAAGCGACAATGGTATTAGCTCCCAAATCGGTTAATAATCCATATGTAGATTTCACATATATTGTTTCAAGTGGAGGAAGCAAGCTTTATGAGGGAAGTCTTAAGGCCGGGAAAAGTGTCAGTTTCATGGTGTCTGAGGGGAAATACAATATCACGATTTCGGATACTTTTTTTAAAAAAGAGATTTTGAAGAACTGTTTTAAAGGTGATACTGTGATTGTTGATCCAGTATTTGTTTATTCAGATCTTACTTTTGTTACCCGAGATTCTTATGCTAGACCTGTTAGCATAGGTTATAAGGTGAATTCAAACGGAAAAACCATAGAAAGCGGTGCGACAGGCTCTATGGGTTCTATAGTGATAAAATTGCTTAATAATAATCTTTTTGCTCTTGAAGCTGAAATGGGATTAAACAAGTACTATACCGAGATAACACCCTATGGCGATCAAACAGAATCGTTTCGAAAAGATGTTAATTTCTTTATAAAAAATTATTACATCAATACCAAAGATCTTAATGGAAAGAATATCGATTCCTTTTTTAT
>DAOVTB010000222.1 GCA_030633305.1 Candidatus Muiribacteriota bacterium | reverse complement strand
GAAAGAAACTATATTGTAGATACAGGTGCTAATGAATGCAGGTGGCTGAGCTCAGATAATGCAGAGATAAAACGTGATATAATTTCGATTAAAGCTGGATATTCTACTCTGAAATCACGTAATATTACGGCATCTCTTACAAAAGTTCTTGAAGATACTGATGCTTCAGAATTTCAAGTCAGGATACTTTCTGATTTCCAGAAAAATAATTCGGATGAAATGAACAAGATTTTAAAAGTTTTCGAAAAGAACAGGCGTGTCAGTAAAATCAAATTAATCAAACTCACAGGTTCAATCCCAACACTTCCAAATGTCTTTATTGAAAATGCTAAGATTAAAGGTGAAGATGTTAGGCCGATATTCAGAGATAGGGAGTATGAACTTGATATTTTAATAAATAATCGTTGTGAAAAAGATTTTAGATCTCTTCCAATATCAATTGATATCAATGGAAAATCAAGTACTTTAAAAATTGATCTGCCAAAGTTTTCAACCAGATTGTTTACTAAAAAAATCCGCTTTGATCTTGAGGGATACTATAAAATTGCGGTGAAAGTAATGATCCCTGAAAAATTTCAGCATTTTAACAGAATTCAGGAAGATGATGTTTTCAGAAAAGTACTGAGTGTTAAACCAAAAATTTATGCCTTACTTGTGACTGGATCAGATTATGAAGCAGCATACAGACAGGAATCATTTTACCTGAATCTGGCATTGAATCCTTATACGTCAAACAGTATAGGTGGAAATACTGGCGATATTATTACAGCAAGAACTTATTTCAGGAGATTTAGTGGACTTGATCTTAAAAATTTCGACATAATCTATTTCCTTAATGTTCCATTTTTTACTTTAGATGAACAAAAGAAAATCGTTGAATATTTAAAATCCGGTAAATGTATTGTGATGATTCCTGGTGAAAAAAGTGACAAGGATAATTACAACAAGTTACCTTTCATGCCTGGTAAAATAACCAGGATGATTCTTGACCCTGGAACCGAGGGGGTTAAATTCAATATTCATATCAATGACATTAAAAACAGATTATTCAGACTTTTTCCGCAGGATCGAATCAAGACTTATTTCAGCGAATTGTTTTATTACAGATGTATTAAATTTGCAATTGATTTTGATAAACAGGCCGCAACTGAAACAATAATGAATTTTGAGTCTTCTCTACCATTCATGATTGATTATTCACCAGCAGAATACAATAGAGGAAGAGTCGTCGTCTTTACCTCTCAAATGCTGTTGGATTGGTCCCCTAATTTCCCTGTTTCTAATACATTTGCACCATTTTTCCATTATTTTACTGTATTGTATTCAAATAGACTGGATGATGAGATATGTAAAAGGAAAATCAATATGAAATATTCTTCAGATTTCCATAATAACAAATCGAATGAAAAGACTATAGTAAATCTGGTTTATCCTGATAAGACTAAAAAAGAGCTTCCAATCAAGGTTGCCAAAAACGGTATAAGCTATTTTGAAACAGATAAACTCAGTATTCCAGGATTTTATTCAATCATAAAAATTGAAGATAAGACAATAGAAACTTCTTATTTTTCAACTAATCCTGATTATGTAATTGAATCCATTACGGATTACAGTGAACCATCAATTAAAAAGCTTGATAGAAAAACTAAATTTATGCCCACAACCGGATCGGAAGTTGAAATGAAAAACAAAGATTTAACACAGATATTTATTTTTATATTGGCATTGATATTCATTTTCGAATTTTTTCTTACTGCTAATAGTTATAGGAATGCATAGATTATGATACGTGAACTTGTAGGTAGAACAATTATATTTGAAGGAAATATGCTGATTGCGCTTATTTTTGCATTGCTCAGTATAAGCATACTTTCAATCTGGATTAAAAAAGGGCGTAAATCTGGTAATTTATGGCTAGATAACTCGCTTTCTGTCTTACGAATTTTTTCAATATTTATCATCTGTGTATTTTTTCTTCGACCAGTGATGATTCAGAAATTCGATGTTAAAACAGTTAAACCTGTTGCCCTTTTAATAGATCATTCTGGAAGTATGGTTCATAAATCCTCTGAAAAACATACTCGTATGGAAAATGTTTCCAGGATTATGAATAAAAACAGCACGCGTCTTATTTCTCATGAAAGAGATCTTTTCTTTGAGATGTTCAAATTTAATCATATATTGGAACCAATAAACATAGGTGATCTATCCAGTGTAAAGCCTCAGGGAGAAACAGATTATAATTCATCACTCCAGACACTATTATCCAGAAAAAATGAATATTCTGGCGTTATAGTTGTCACTGATAATGCGACTGAAAAGAAAACTATTCTGGAAAAAAAAGCTTTCATAAACAGAGATATTCCACTGTATTGGGTATCAACCGAATGGTCTGCAGGAAAACATAAACAATCAGACATATATATAAAAAGTTTTGAACAAAAAAACCATTTTCTGCTGGATGAAGAAAACAGTTTAAACGTCAAAATCGGTCGGACAGGAATTCAATCAGAATTTGATCTGAACCTGTTTGAAAACGGGATTTCCATATTTGAAAAAAACATTCGCTTCAGTGGAAAAGATGAAATTGAAGAAAAAATTGTATTTAAAACATCCAAATTAGGCGAAAACTGGTACCAGATCAAAATAAAACCAAAAGGCACAGATTATTGTTCACAGAACAATTCAAGGAACTTTTACAAACAGGTGATTAAATCACGACTTTCAATACTATTCCTGGCATCACCAACTGATCTGGATTTCAAGTTTATAAAAGGAGCTGTAGAAAAAAACAGGCTGGCTAAAATTCATTTTCTTCCAAATACATTGAAAAAAAGAAAATTGAATATAAAAAATACTCCAAACTTAAAGATTTTAAAAACTTTCCCTGATAAGGCATTCATGGAAAAAATAGATCTTGTCATCCTGGGACTCTCCTCTGATATGGATCTTTCCAAAAAAGATCTACTGATACTTGAGGGATACCTGAATTCAGGCAAAGGTGGATTTTTTGTTTTTCCTCAGGATGATTCATTCACAAATAGAAAGGATCTGGAAAAATTCATTCCTTTCCAAAAAGGAAAATTTGTATCTAAAACATCTCGTGTAAAAATCTCCAAACTTGGCGTTTATCATCCAGTGATGCGATTATCTTCATCTATTAAAATTAATGAGCTTACCTGGAAAAATTTTCCGGCAATAAACGGCTATTTTGAATATTCCAATCTTAAAGGTGGGGCCATTCCATTACTTGTAAATGATCTATCCATCAACGCAGGCGAAGAAAATGGTTTCATTATATATTTTAAATCTGGTATTTCTGATATTCTGTTCATTAATGCTAGAAATATTTGGAAATGGGCATTCTCTGTCCTTTCATACAGAGAATCATCCGAAGAATTTGATCTTTTTATCAACAATGTGATTTCATTTCTTGGCAAATTAAAAAAGTTTGAAAATGTGAGACTGGAATTAAGAAATAATTATATATTGCTTAGAAATGATTTAATCAAAAAACCAGTTAAATGCACATTGAAAATACTTGATAAGCAATTAGCAATAGTAAATAATCCTGTAATAAAAGCAATCTTATACAGATTAGATGATTCTTCTGCAAAAGCCATTGAAGTTGGAAATGTTGAATTTAAATTACAGCAGCCTGGAATTTACAGCAGCAATATATCTATTGAAAACTCAGGACGTTACTTCATTAAAGCAAAAGTTGGCTTCGAATCTGAAAAACATGAAAAAGTTGTTCGTTTTTCAGTAGATACTCCAATTGATGAATACAATATTTTTGAAGAAAATAGTAACTTTATGGATAAGCTGGTCAAAGACAGCGGTGGGAAAAAAATAGCATTAAAGGATTTTAACAAAATTTTTGATGTTGTAAACTGTGCATTTGATGTAAAAAAAGAATCAACTACAAACGAATTGTTTTCGAATTTATTCCTTTGGGTCCTGTTAATCATGATCCTGTTTATAGACTGGAGCTTAAGGAAACGTTATGGATTATAGAAAAAGACTTTTATTTACTATGCTGTTTTGTTTTTTCACAACACAACTTTTTTGTTTTACAATTGGACGTTTAAAGTATAAAGGTGGTGGCGACTGGTACAATGATCCGACAATTATCACAGAAATTTCCAGGAAAATAACTGAACTTACTGGAATTGAAATTGCCAGTGAACAGAAAATAGTCCAATTTGATGATGATTCAGCTTTTGAGACTCCATTTATTTTTGTAACTGGACACGGAAACATAAAATTCACTCCGGATGAACGCGATAAACTTCTAGTATTTTTAAAAAATGGTGGTTTTTTATTCGTAGATGATGACTATGGACTTGATAAACATTTCAGACGAGAAATGGAATCTATATTTGGAAAAGACTCACTTAAAGAACTTCCTTCAGATTTCGAACTTTTTAATATTTATTACGATTTTAGAAAAGAAGGAATTCCAAAAGTACACGAGCATTATAAGGGACCTCCAAAAACCTATGGTATCTGGGTAGATGGAAGAGTAGCAGTTGTATATACTTATAATTCAAATATATCAGACGGATGGACAGATGTTCATAATGACCCTAAAAACATTCGTAACAGAGCTTTTGAATTTGGAGTCAACCTGATACTTTTTTTTCTTACTAGATGAAGAAAAAAAAGAAAGAAAGGCCTCGCGCAGAGAACGCTGTGAACGCAGAGAAAAAAGAAATATTGAAACAACAACACTGTAGGGACAGGCCCCTGTGCCTGTCCAAGATAAAAAAACCTCTCACAAAGGCACCAAGGCACAGAGAAAAAAAGAAATAAGGGGAAAATAATTTATATCAAATATTAATATAAAATAAATTCAAATTAAAAATTAAAGGAAGATAAAAAATGGCAAAAAAAACAGCAGTAAATCCAAAAAGAGAAGAAAACTATCCATTATGGTACCAGCAGGTTATTAAAGTAGCTGATCTTGCAGAGAACAGCGATGTAAGAGGTTGTATGGTTATCAAACCATGGGGTTATGCTCTTTGGGAAAATATTCAAAGAGAACTTGATGATATGTTCAAGGAAACTGGGCATAAAAATGCATATTTCCCTCTTTTTATTCCAAAAAGTTTTTTTGAAAAGGAAGCTGAACATGTAGAAGGATTTGCTAAAGAATGTGCTGTAGTAACACATTCAAAACTTATTCCAGATGGTGAAGGAGGCCTGAGACCAGCGGCCCCGCTTGCAGAGCCGTTGATCGTAAGACCTACCAGCGAAACAATAATAGGAGCCTCATTCAGCAAATGGGTTAATTCATACAGGGATCTTCCTTTACTCATAAATCAGTGGGCAAATGTAGTCCGCTGGGAAATGAGAACCAGGCTTTTTCTTAGGACTACAGAATTTCTCTGGCAGGAAGGGCATACTGTCCATGCTGATTCTGATGATGCGATGCGCGAAACACTTAAAATGCTTGATGTTTACTCAGAATTCGCTGAAGATTATTTAGCCTTACCTGTAATAAAAGGTGAAAAAACAGCTGGCGAAAGATTTCCTGGTGCAGTAAACACCTATTGTATTGAAGCATTGATGCAAGATAAAAAAGCTTTGCAGGCTGGAACTTCACATTTTCTAGGACAGAATTTTGCAAAAGCTTCAGATATCAAATTTACAAATAAAGAAGGTGAAATAGTTCACGCCTGGACTACTTCATGGGGAGTTTCTACTAGATTAATAGGTGCCTTGATCATGGCTCATGGGGATGATAACGGTATGGTTATGCCGCCAAGAGTTGCTCCCGCACATATAGCACTGATTCCATTTTACCGCGATGAAGAAGTTCGTGAAAAAGTTATGGTCTATATTGATGCCCTTTATGAAAAATTGCATGGAATGAGATATCATGACAGAAGATTAGTAGTTGAATTAGATGATCGTGATATAAACGGAAGTGAAAAATCCTGGGACTGGATAAAAAAAGGGATTCCAATTAGACTTGAAATTGGACCTAAAGATATTGAAGCAAATTCTGTTTTCATGGGAAGAAGAGACAAAGAACCACGAGAGAAAATTTCTGTTTCAGTTGATGAATTTGTTGAAAATGTATGCAGTATTCTGGATGATATCCAGAAGTCACTTTATGATAAAGCTTTACAATTCAGAACCGATAATACCCATAAGTTTGATGAAAAAGATGAGTTTATCGCTTTTTACACTCCAAAAAGTAAGAAAAAACCTGAAATACATGGTGGCTTTTCACTTTGTCACTGGTGTGGAGATACTGCTTGTGAAGACCAGATCAATACTGATTTGAAAGTTACAATAAGATGTATTCCAAATGAAGCTCCTGAAGAAGATGGATCTTGTATCTATTGCGGAAAGCCAAGTAAAAGACGCGTATTGTTTGCAAAATGCTATTAACCAGCATTCTGAATGAGCGAATCTTGAAATATTAAGAATCAGTCCAAACCTGAATATTCCAACCTTCATCTCATTCAGAACGCTGGTTAGGTAAAAGTTTTAAAAAAAGAAAAAGTTCTAGACCATATCTAATATTTAATACAGGAAATTATTCCATCTGTACCAGCACAGTATATCAAGGTATCTGAATATGGATATATTGAGACGACATCAGTCCATGTTCTGAATTTTTTGTTAATACTTCCATCAGAAATATTAATGGAATTCAAACGGCGTTCATGTTTGTTGAAATAAAGGATTTCTTCAGAATTTTTATATAATTTTAAAACTGGTTCTTTAAGAGAAACTATTTCCCAAAGTAAATCTCCATTTTCAGAATTAAAGGCTGATATGGATTCTGAAGTGGATACAAAAAGAATGTTATTGAAATAAATCAGTTTGGTAATAATCTTTTCCTTGATAGATTCACACCATTTGATTTTGCCTGATGATTTTTCAATGGAATAAATCAATCCGTTGACATCTCCAAAATAGACATTATTTTTTGAACTAACTGGAGAATTCTCCAGCACTCCTTGTAGCTCGGTTTTCCACAGAAGTTTATTTTGTGAAACGGCAAAGCAAAATCGACTAT
>DAOVTB010000140.1 GCA_030633305.1 Candidatus Muiribacteriota bacterium | reverse complement strand
TGAAGGAAGACATATCATCTGTAGGAGATTTTATTCGGTTATATACGACTCAAAATAAAAGGTGGCTTTCTCCAAAATTCATTGCCGGTGAAAGCTATGGAACTACACGCGCTGCTGGATTGGCAGAATATCTTCAAAGACGATTCGGGATGGAATTAAATGGTCTTTTTTTGATTTCAGCTGTTCTTGACTTTAAGACTATATCATTAAGTGCAAATAACGATTTGCCATATGTACTTTTTTTCCCAACCTTTGCGGCAACAGCCCGATATCATGGAAAGCTTGGTTCTGGATTTAGTGATTTTGAAAAATTTCTTGATGAAGTCAGGCTTTGGTCTGAGAAAGAATATTTTATGGCATTGTCTAAAGGAAGTATGTTGAGCAGTGTGGAAAGAAAAGAGATCATTGGAAAGCTTTCAAAATATTCATCGCTTTCAAAAGAATATCTGGATAATACAGATCTCAGGATAAGTATTTTCAGGTTTGCAAAAGAACTTTTAAGAGATTCTAAACGGACGGTTGGTCGTTTTGACAGCAGGATAAAAGGTCTCGATAGGGAGTCAGCAGGTTCGTATTGTGATTATGATCCAAGCTATGCGGCTGTACAAGGTACATTTACAGCTTGTTTAAACCATTATCTTCGTTCGGAACTGAAATTTGAGACAGATATTCCATATGAAATTCTTAGCAGAAAAGTTCATCCATGGAATTGGGGATCTGCCAGCCAGGGATATGTTAATGTTGCTGAACCTCTAAGGAAAGCAGTTAGCAGGAATAAATATTTGAAGGTATTTATCGGATGTGGATATTATGATATGGCCACACCATTTTTTGCAATTGAACATACTATTGAACATCTTGGTCTGGAAAAGAGTTTAATGAAGAATTTTGTTTTTAAATATTATGAGGCCGGTCATATGATGTATACCCATAAACCATCATTATTCAAACTGAAAAAAGATGTCAGCGAATTTATGAAGGATGTTTTGGGGAAATAAATGATGATAAAATATGACTACACTGTCATTCTGCGGCTTGACCGCAGAATCTATTTAAATTGTTAATACCGGAAGATGGATCCTGCGATCAAGTCGCAGGATGACAATTGGATTGTGAATAAAATTTCTTATAGTTTTATCCATAAAAGAGATGGACAAAGAGGAAATAGTTATGTATAATCTCCTACTTAAAGATCTTTTGTCAAGAGAAGGTAGAAAATGGAAATACTAATAAAATGCCCGGAATGTAAATATAGATATCAACCGGATGGGAATTCATGTCCGATTTGCTCAGCGCCAGTTGTTGAAGATTTAACAGCACTTCGTATAAAACTCGAAAAAAGAAACAAAAAGAAATCTCGTAGAAATTCAATTATTGGATCACTAGACAGATTTATCAATGTTTTTCTTGGTAATTGCTGAAAATTGATTTAGTTGAGACAGACTTTGTTATCAACTGGGGTAATATAGCTGAACAGAGGTCCGCTTTTTTTCAACATGTTTTTTGTAATCCTGAAATCATAAATAATTTCATACTTAGGTGATTTTTGTCCATTTGAATCAGTATTGACTGATTTAAGATACCATTTCCTTTGATTCCAGGCATCATTCTGTGGAACTTGAAAACCACATTCTCTGGCTTTCATCCATACAAATCTTGCACATCTGTCACGTTGATAATATTTAATTCTCTTGGAATATTTTTTTACCAGTTTTTTGAATTTTCTATGCTGCATTTTAGTAACATTTAAGCAAATCACGGTTTTCAATTTATAAGTATCAAGTGTACTGATATTTTCAATCATTATTTTCCGGCCTCTTGCGTGAAGTACATCAATTGAATTATTATTGAGAATAAGGTAACCGACATGTGTTGCAGTATGTTTCCTAAAGCGACTTCTTGAGTTTTTCCAGAATCCGATGTAAACCTGAGTAGATGATTTTGTATTGAATCCAGATTTAAGCAATTCTATTGTATGATCATGAATTGAATCAAGTGATCTATTTGAGGAAAAATTTCTGATTTCAAATTCCTGAATTTTTTTCTCTCGAAGTCTTGAAATTTTTGATAGTGATCTGTTGATAAAACCTTTTGATATTGAAGAAATTTTTGGAAGATCAGGGGAATTATATTTAACTAAGGAATTTTCAGATTCATTGTTAATAAGGTTGAAATTAATTAGTCTACTGATGTTATAGAAATATTTATTTAATCCGGATATTCCTGTTTTTGCATGATCATTTACAATTTTCAGAAGTGTTTTTATTGTATCAATGTCAAATTCAGGAGCATGTATTTTTTTTATTGGTGAGTCCACTTTTTTTGATATACATTTAATACCGGATGTGTCCTTGAAGATGATATTTGATGGAATAACCGGCTGAGGTAATCTCTGTGTGATTCTTTCTCTATTCAAATATTTTATATGATCTATGTCTTTAATGATATTTCCATATATTGAAACGCTGATTCCTGCAGTCAAACAAAATACTGCAGCCTTTTGCATGATTTTTTTTGTATAATTCCAAACTTTTTGTGATTGCGTTTTTTCTTTAGAAGGTAAAGAAGACTTCAATATATACTTATTTAACGATTGTGATCGTAGAAAGCAGAATTTTTTTAGATTTTTAGTTATCAACTCAAAATCAAAAGTTGTATATTCAGGTTTTTGATTATTTTGGTTAAGATAGTTTAAAATGTGTTTTTTCTTTTTAGGAATATTTTTGAGATAAAGGTTATAAATCTTATCAATTTCATCTTCAGGAAGTCTGTGAAGAGAATCAGCTAATTCAACTTTTTTTGTTTCCAGTTCATCTGGAAGGGAATCTTCAATTTTTGGGTCAGAAAAAGATTCCAATAAAAAAGACCATAAAACTGATCTTTTATTATTGTAATTGAAATTAACCAGAACATATGAATTTCTGTCCACTTTATTCAAAATATTACCCGTCCCAACGTTTTGCAGTGGTTATTAATCTCCTGCATGCAACTCTGACTTATTTATATATTTGTGTCAGAGTTATACATTAAAATGGAATTGATGACAAAAGTCAAGAAAAAATGAATTAACTTGAAATAATCAGGCTATCTATTCATCTATAGCTAATAAAATGGTATATTATAAATCATGGATAAAACGAACAATAAAATTGTTACCATTATGACTTCTGAATTAAAGCCTGGAAGTATTATTGCCTGTGACATTTATGATGTCGCAGGGAAGCCTGTACTGTGGAAAAAACAGATTCTATATGACGATGAGATTATGCGATTAAAAGGACTTGGTATTACGGAATTGGATATCTATCGCTATAATATCAAAGACAAAAACAATTGGGAAAAGATGGTAACAAAACCACAGTTTTTTTCAGATGATCAGATTACTGAAGCCTGTCGAATGATTCTTAGGTATGGACTTGATATTCCGGCAGGAAGGATCAGCACATTATTAAAAACTGATAACTTTAGTCGAAAGGCTTTGTTGATTGAATATATTTCAGAAAAAGCTGATGGAATCAAATTTGTTCCTCAAATGCTGGATTGTTTTGGCGAAAATCGAATTTGTGATAAACAGATCCTGAAGTATCTTAATAATAATGTTGATGTTTTCAAAGATGAGAATATATGCGAAGGCTTTGTTTCGAAATTGAAACAGTCCAAAGATCTGGAAAATTTGAAATCTCAATTGATGGAATTGGCTTCAAATAATGACAGTAAAATATTACTGGAAAAAATAGCCCATCAGGCAGGTTTGGATGGGAAATATTCAGAAAAGGAAAATATTTTTGATTTATTCAGAATATTCAAGGGAAAAGTTGAAAATAGTGAAGTAAGAAAAAAGTTAAATGGTAAAACATTAGTTGATCATGTTTCAATAGATGCTGATTTTGATGAGTTTCTTATCCTTTCAAATGATGAAATCAGATCATTTGTTGAGCAGATAGAGATGACAGAACTTCAGGACGCAATGGCCAGACTTTCTGGAAATGTTGATGAAGTGATCAGCCTGTCGCCGAAAATTAAAGATATACCACATGAAAATTTTGATGCGACATTTTATTCTGAATACATTTATATGATATTTAAGGTATACAGTTGTTTAATAAATAATCAAAAATTTGATAATATGAAGTTTCAGCGGAATATACAGAAACTTATCAATACGATAAGGATTGAAAGAAGTGATGTGATTCAGAAAATGCTTTCTTTTGATTGTAGTGGTACCTATGTGTTTCCACATTGCCTGAATTCTGCGATTCTGATAATTATTTATGGTATTGAAAATAACATGAATGAAGATACAATATATTATTTAACGGTTAGTGCGATTTTACATGATGTTGGAATGTTTTACCTTGAAAGAAAGATATGGAATCATGAAAAAAAGATAAATGTAGATAAAAACACTAGTATTGTTGAACATCCTGCTTATGGAGCTTTTATAATAAATTCAAATCATAACACCCGTGGATATTCACTAATAGCATATGAACACCACGAAAGATATAATGGGAAAAAAGGATATCCTACAGGGAAAGATCATAAAGGTATAAATGTTTATTCAAGAATATTTTCAATAATAGATTCATTTGAAGCCATGATCTTTGAAAGACTTTACAAAAAAAGTTTTTCGCCATATGATGCGGTTCGTATTATTGCGTCTCTTTCCGGTATTGAATATGATCAGAAATATGTTAATGCTTTTATAAGGGCTTTTTCTCTTTATCCACCGGGAACATATCTGCTGTTGAATAATAAAACTGTGGGGAGAGTTCTGGAACCTGATAAAAGATCTGTAATAAGACCTGTGATCAATATTATCAATCCTGGTGGTATTCCAGGATTACGTGTTGTTCTTTTTGAACATACGGACTATGATATTACAAAAGTACTAAGCGAATATGAAGCGCAGGAATATGTAAAGTAATTTTTTTTTTTCTCAGGGCATTGTCAATATCTATAATTAGTATAGAAAAAATTTCATAAAATTGTCTAATTTCTCAATATTATGGTATATTCAATATAAGATTTTTTTCAGGTGATGATTTTGAAGTATAATGAATATGAGACTGAACTGATTTGTAAAAGTAGTCTTTTTGCTGGTTTAGAGGAAGAAGATATAATTAAAATCGCAGAAAACGTTGAAACTCTTGAATTTAATGAAGGGGACGTTATTTTCAGCGAGGACAGTCTTGATAATTGTTTATATCTTGTTGTCAGAGGACAGATAGAAATTGTCAGAATCAATGAAAAACATGAAGAAACTCTGATTACTATACTGTCACTAAATGATTTTTTTGGTGAAATGGCTTTTCTGACAGGAGAAGCTAGAACGGCCACGGCGCGGTCAAAAGAGAATTCTAAGCTTATCAAGCTAGATTATGATGAATTCATGATGGCTTCAGCTTTTTCCGATTATTCAAAAAATAAGGTCATTCTTAATATTGCTAAAAAACTTGCACTTCGTCTTACAAAAGTAAGCCATGATTATGTAAAGCTTTTAAATGTACACAATGATTACTTTAATGATATGGATTCAAGGAGTATATTTGCATTATCATCAAAAATCTCAGAGGTTAGGAATAAATATTTAGAGTAAAATTATGAGTTTAAATTTATTTATTATTACAAAAAATAAACGTTCTTTTTCAGAGATCAATAAAGTTATCGCTGAAATCGATGGTGTTTCGGTATGTGGGCAATACATTGAAGAAAGTGAGACTAAACTTTCTCAATTGTTGAAGATGGTGAAACCTGAATTGATAATTGTAGATGATACTTTGTCTGATGTGTCGGTTGCATCTCTTGTGACTAAACTTATTGGTACTTATCAGGAATGCGGCATTATTGGACTATATTCATCTCATAAAGATGTTTTCACTTTTGATTCATCTTTTGAAGGAAGATTGATAAAGATACCCAAGCCTATTGAAGTTGAAAGGCTGAGATATGCAGTTAACCTGATTATACATAATATCATGAAGTCATATATTGGTAAGAAATTGCCTGAATTAAAGAAGGGACGTGAGTATTGCAACAAGTTTCTTTCTTTTTTTGCACCAAAAGACGGTGAAGGAAAGACTACAATAATTGTAAATCTTGCCCATATGTTAAGTCAAAAATATGGTCAGAAAGTTCTGCTTTTGAATTTGAATCCCATATTTGACGATACTGATGTTTATCTGAATTTCAAGTCAAAACAAAGTGTGGATCAGATAGTTAACAAATTTATTACTCCATCTGCAAATCTGGATATGCTTTATTATGGAATCGAAGAACATCCTGTTTATAAGAACCTTTTTGTTATTTCTGGTTGTGATCTTCCTGCTCAGTTGAAGGAATCTGCAGATAATAGGGGATTTTTTGAATTATTTCTCTGGTATATTGAGTCCAAGTTTGACTGGATACTTGTGGATACATCATCTGTTCTGGATAGAACGACTTTTTCGATATTGAATATTTCAAAAAATCCTTTAATAGTTTTGCAAAATCATACAATCTCAATCAGAAATATCGAAATATTTCTTGAAATAATGAAAAGTTGTAAAATGGATATAGGTAAATTTAGATTTATTGCGACAAGGATTTCAAAAACAGTTGGATTAAAACCAGAAAAGCTAAAGTCCATTTTTGGTGGGGAAGAAAAATTCTTCTCATTTATTCCAAGTCGTGGAATGCTCGGAATCGACAGCATTGTTAAAAAGAGGCCGATGGTTGAAATCTGCGATAAAGAAGATACTTTTTATAAGGTTTTTGATGCTATGGCTCATAACCTTGTCGAACATGATCAGGTTGGGTATGCAACTGGTGGTAAAGAACAGGATGATACACATCATAATCTTCTTATTGATGGAATCAAACAGTTTTTCAAATTAAAAAAATAATTATTAGATTCAAAACAAAATCATATCTTCCTTCTGTGGAATAATACTGTTATTATATTTAATATATTCGGTTGAATTTAATCAAAAGGAGTTTTTATCAATGAAAATCATTATTTTATTATTATTTTGTGTAACCGTTTTCTATTTTCCCGCCACCTTGTTTTCTGATGAAATGAGCGACAGTCAGAGGGCGCGTAATTTTAATGGTGAATATAAAAAATTATACAACTCCTTGAAAAGAACGCATGTTTCAAAATTTGTAGATCCTGTAATTGTCTCTGATTTAAGGAAAAATCTTGAGATATTGAAGCATCAGTCAAATAGTTTTAATGATCCAGAAAAAGGGTATGTAAAACAATGCAAAAAAAATTACGAACAGCTTGAAAGCTGGTTTCTGAAAAAAGTTGCCAGTGCTGAAAAACAAAATAAGGGACATGTTAAAAATAAAGTTATAAAAGTGAAATCTTCCAAAAAGATAGAAACAGTTAAAGTTGCTGATGAAAAGCTGAAACCATTGGATTATCAGAATAAGAGGGCATTAGGCTTTTTCAATAAAGATTATAATAGATATCTTGATTCATTCAATGATCCAAAACCTTCTCAAGCCAAAACCCTTAATAATTATATTCAGAAACTGGAAAATAGATTATCTAAATTAACTATGAAACAGCATCCAGAAGTTATGGAAGCTTCTGAAAGGCTAGAATTATTAAAAACAAAATTAAAATTATCTGGTATTGTTCAAGAAGATCAGTCGGAAGACTGGTTATCAAAAAACTCAGCTGAACTGAAAAAACTTGATTATGCAAAACGGTCTGCTTTTGAAAGAGGATACAGGATGATAGGCATAATTCAAAAAGACCTGGATAAAAAGAAAAAAATGGTCAAAATAACTGTGCAGCCCAAACCTGGATTACAGTTAGAAACACGGCTTGATGACATCATGACAGATTTGAAAAAGAATGCTTTAAATGGACATAAGCTTACTTTAGAACTAAGTAAAAAAATTGAATTATTAAGATTAGACATAAAAAAGGAAGAAAAAAGAGAATTGGAATTGTTTAGCCAAGCAGATAAAGTTGGAAATATTAAAAATTATCCCGACTTTCAGAAAGATCTGGATTGGCTCCACTCTGTATATAAGGAATATAATGAACGGAATATATTCAGGAAAGGAAATGAGCAACTTGCACAAAAGCTGATGAGCAGTTATGAAAATGATAAATCAAGATGTGCTGAGCTTAGAAAAAAATATTCTCAGTTCATGAAAAGCACAATAGCACCAGTAAGAAAAACGAGTGAATTAACAAGAAAGTTCGGATATGCAGAAGATTACATGGAAAAATTTTCTAAAGCAAGGAAAGAGTACATGAAGGACGCTGCTCCGGATATTGAAAACGCCTTACTTAATGCAAAAAAAATGCTTGATCAGGCAATTCGTGAAAAAAGGACTGCTTGGTTTAAGGGAGGCCTTAATCAAAAACTCAGTATTGCAGGTGAAAAAATAGAAATATTTGCTTCAGTAGAAGGTGAAAATTCCCCAAAGGTTAAAGAATTACGATCAAAATTTGAATTGCTTAAAAAAACTGTAGAGAACGCTCGAGGTAATTTGTCGAACGGTTTATTGGAATCTCAAAAAATGCCTGAAGACAAATATTCAGGAAATGATAAACAGGAAATATTAACTCAAGCAGTAGAAAAATGGGAAAATAAATATTCATCTTTGAAAGTTCTTTCAAAAGGGATTTCAATGAGGAAATGGGATAGAAAGACCGAGTGGCGTAAAGAAAGTCTTGATCCAACTAAAAAATACAAAGTTGATTTTTCTGAGATTCAGGTTTGGATACTTGTTAAAACCAGTGAAGAAATTGCATCTTCATATATTGTAGAATTAAGTAAAGATCATATGAAAAATGACACACTTAAAGTCTATGTACCTGATATTAATGAAAATGTTTTTAAAACAGATATGCTATTGAAAAATGTAAAATAAAAAACTGAAATCCAGGATTTATCAGGTATTAATTGTAAAGATTGTACTTGGTGAAAAATGGACATTGATTTTTTTATCTACTGAAACATCAGAGTATAAAATAGATCTATTATAAATATCAGCTTCAAGTATCATCTGGTTTTCCAGTTCAATAATTAAAGTGTCCCGTTTTCCTCGATCGTATATTTTTTTGATTATTCCTTTAAAATTATTAGTTTCATGGGACTTATTTGAATTTATAATAACGTTTTCGGAACGAATTCCCCAGTATAATTCATCACCAATGTTAAATCGTTTATGAGCGCATGAACATTTGATTTTCAAAGGATTTTTTTGATTTCCCCATATAATTGATAGAATTTCCCCGGAAATGTCTGTAACTGTACCTTTGTAAATATTCTTGAAACAAAGAAATTTTGCAGCAGCAAGAGAACGGGGGAAATTGTATAGTTTTTCTTTTGGAGCAGTTTGGACTATTTGGCCATCAATGATTACTGAAACATCGTCAGCTAGAAAAAAAGCTTCATCAAAGTCATGAGTAACCATTAAAGTAGTAATTTTAAGTTCTGAATATAATTCTTTAAGCATCCGCTGTGCTTCTTCTCTTAAAACACCATCGATACTCGAAAATGGTTCATCAAGAACAAGCAATCTGGGTTTCATTGCCAGACTTCGAACCAAAGCTACTCTTTGTTTTTCGCCTCCGCTTAAATTTTCAGGATAGCGATCCATAATATTTTCAATATTTAAAAAATCGGTCAGGTGATTAATAAAAGCATCAAATTTCTTATAATCAAGTTTTTTAACTTTAAGTGAGTAATAAATATTTTCTCTTACAGTATAATTGGGGAACAGGCATATGTCCTGTGGCAAATATGACATGTTTCTTTTTTCTGGTGGCAGACGCGTAATATTTTCTGAATTTGAACTGATGGTTCCTGATTCAATATTTCGTAAACCTAGAATCGATTCAAGAAGCATTGTCTTTCCACTTCCGGTGGGGCCGATTACAACATGAAATCTATGTTCTTCAATATTGAGATTTATGTTTTGAAGCGAGAATTCGCCCGCTTTGACATTAAGGTTATTTATATTAATCATATTTTTTTTTCCTACTTAATAATTGAGCTAGAAAGATAAATGTAATTCCAGAACTTATCAATATTAAAATTAGGACAACGGTTTCTTCAAGATGCGCACTCGCAAGTTTTGTATAAATTGCTGTCGAAATGGTTTCTGTTTTACCTGGCATTGCTCCGGCCAGTGTGACAGTTGCACCAAACTCACCTAGAGACTTTGCAAATGAAATAATCATTGCAGAAATTATACCTTTCCTAAGCATAGGGAGAGTAATAGTTCTAAAACTCTGTATACCTGATGCGCCAAGACATCTGGCTACTTTTTCATATCTTGGAGAAATTTCTTCCATTGCAGCTTTTATAATTCTAGTAGCAAGTCCGGCAGTAGTTATGAACTGTGCCAGTATTATTCCTTTTACATCATAGACAAAAGACATGATGTTATTTTGAATGAAATTTCCAGCTGATGTATTAAAAAATATGAGAAGAGCTGCCCCCAGTGCAACAGGAGATATAACAAGAGGTAATTCCAGGATCAAATCTACAAACTGACTTCCAGGAAATTTATATCGAGATAAAGCATAAGCTGTAGGAATTGCTATGGAAATCGAAAAAATAGTGGATATCATCGCAGTAATAAAACTTAATTTAAGAGAAAAAAGAACTCTTTTTGATGTTAGAATTTCAAAAAAATGACCAGGCTTAACAAATGAAAACATTGAAAAAATAAGGATAAAATAGATCAGAAACAGGGAAATTGCGGCTGCGATTGATATATGTTTAAATTTCATTTATTTCCAGGAATCGGGCAATTCATAAGTTTTTCCACCGACGGGTATTTTTTTGCCGACAAAATCAAGTGCATCTTTTGAAGTTGTAAAGTATTTAAATTTAGAAAAATATTTCATACCTTCACTGGATGTCATAAATGAAATGAAATCCTGAGCTAGTTTCCTGTTTTTACAGTATTTTGTAATAGCAATGGAAAGATAGCTGACTCTGATGAGCTCATCAGGAGATAATTTGATTGATTCAATTCTTTTAGGATCCCAATATTTGAATACATTCCAACCTATAACTGCATCAGCAGATTTTAAGGAAATTGAAGTAGCTACCTTTGAGCAGCTGGTAGTGTAATTTATGATATTTTTTCTAAATGCAATCATTTCATCTTTTGAAAAACGTGTTTCGGCTAGTTCTACAGCAAATACACCAAGACAGACGCATTCCGGATTTCCTAGTATGATTCGGAGGCCTGGCTTACAAAGATCTTTTAAAGAATGTATTTTATGAGGATTACCTTTATGAACATTAATTGCGGGTACAAGATAAACAACTGGAGTTACTGTTTCAGGATAGATTAAGTCAAGTGATTTTGCTTTATCTATGAAGTCAATGGAACCTGGGAAGTAAAGATCACCTTTTTTTGCAAGTTGTAATTGAGTTAATAAAACTCCGCTTCCGCCATAACTTGCATCAATTTTTATGCCTGTCTTTTTTGTATAAGCTTCTATGAGTTCCTCGGCTGCAGGTTTTGAAGCTGCGCCAACCATGATCATAAGTGTGTCATCGGAGGCATTAACAAAAGAGATACAGATTAACAAGCTTAGTATAATAATAAAATAACTGGTTTTAATCATATTCAACTCCTACTTGTATTGTCTCGTAATGTCATTTTATGTTATTGCAAAACATCTTATAGACAATGATATCATTTGTCAATTATATCGGAATAATAAAAAAATTGTTGCATGATTATAAATTTTCTAGTCCAGCACATTCCTCAAGAATCTGTGCAGTAGTGAATCCCAGCATATCATTATGGTATTGGATGACATACCATTCTTTCTTATCTACAATAGTATAGAAAAGGACAGAAATCTTATTTCCTGCTGGTACATAGTAAATAGGAACATTCATTTTACGTTTTTTCAATATTGGAAGTTGTTTTACAAGCCTTAGAGTTACATCAACATTAAGAAATTCGTCTTTTACCTTGTTTAGTATATGTGATTGGTTCAAAAAGTATCTTTCCTTTTTAACCCACCATTTCATATCTGTCAGAATTTGTAGATGATTACCAGTGAAATTTGCACCATCACATTTGCGGTACAATCCTATGTATGAAAGCTTATGATTCAAATATTTAATAAAATAGAATTTATGAGAATTCCTTTGATCAAGAGGTGAATTGATCTGGATCATAATTTCTTTAATCTTATCTTGTGGATTAAGGTCAATTATCCTCAAGGTGATGTCGTTTGCATCTATGAATTTTTTTAAAGAAGTATTATTAACCCGAAGTTCAAAAAGTTCCCGGTCTTTGCCGAATATTCTGAAATCTATAACATCAGGTTTTCCATTGCCATCGAGATCTGTTCTGAAAAAGATGTAGTTTTGCTTAGACGGAAATCTGTTTAAAGATGCTTCAAGTTCAATATCCTGTGGGATTTTTATATTGATCATGTTTTTGGAAACATTTTTCTTTGTTCCGTAAAAAGGGCTGTTTTTATAAAACTGAGCTTCTAATGTTGACCCTGACAAAAGAACAAAGAGTAAAAATAGTGTCGCGACGGTATTGGTTACCTTAAATGTTATCATGTAAATATGATAACACTTAAGATAACCAATACCAACTAATAATATAGATATGCGACGCGGTGTCCAGGTCTCATTTGGGGAAGCGAGTCCAACGAGAGACGCTGGCACCGAACTGTCAGTATGTGGATTTAAACATACAATTTAATACAAACACCTAATACAAATATTGATGGGGTCAGAAGGACTTGAATTTTCTTTGATGTTCAAAAAAATTCAATGTGCCCTGACC
>DAOVTB010000300.1 GCA_030633305.1 Candidatus Muiribacteriota bacterium | reverse complement strand
AAGTATATTGCGACACAGTCTGTATGTGTCAGCCCGATGTTTAATAATATTTTTTTGTACTTGGTCTTATTCGGGTCGCCCCCTACAATGTTTGTTATGCTAATTACAGGTTCACCACGCTAGAGGGGTCAAAGCAACTTTGCATGAACTTGAAATTCAAGTTCACAAAAATTCCATGTGACCCCATCTATATTTGTATTTGTTATTACAAATTACCACTCGAGTTCCATCTCGTTTATCTCCAGAAGAATATCTGAAGGTTTGATCTGAGCCATACAGATATTATCATGATCAGAACAAACTTCTGTATTACATGGTCCACATGGAACTTTTTTATAAATAATCTTACTCTGAGGACTTATTGAACCCCAACGGACAGGTGAAGTTGGTCCCATAAGGACTACTTGAGGTACCTTCATAGCATCAGCAATATGCATTGCACCGGTATCACAAGTAATAAATAGCATTGAACGACCTATAGAATATGCTACCTCTCCCATATTTGTTGTTGGTAGTATAAAAACTGAAGTTTTATCTTTCACGCCATTGAAAACATCTTCTACAATTTCCATTTCATCAGGTCCCCATAAAAGAAAGACAGGTTTTTTATATTTAATAATCAAGGCATCAATAAGACTTGACCATTTAGATGGCTTAAATTTCTTACTTGGCCAACGCCCTCCAATGTTTATCATTATCAATTTTCTATCTTTTCTATGAGTATCAATAAATTTTCCAATCCGAGGACTTTCTTCAACTTCATAATCCCCATACCTGACTTCATCAACATCTATTCCTAATCCTCTAGCTATATCTATGTTTTGCAAAAGAACTTTATAACTATGTCGATCTTTTTCAAAAATCCTGTGACGAATAAATGGTTTCATCGCTTTTGTTCCATAGGCAATCACATCTTTTATTCCACTCAACAAGGACAGAAGCACAACTCTTGGCGAACGATTAAGTAAAAAAAAGGCATCAAACTTCTTATTTTTCAACTGTTTTCCAACTTCAAATATATATCTGAAATCCTTTTTTTTCTGTTTATCATAAGCAATTACTTCATCAAAATCCTTATTGTATTTTGCAAGTTGGAGCATATAAGGAATGATCAAAGCTGTAATCCTGGCATTTGGCCATGCTTTTCTGATCAAAGATATTGTAGGATACGAAAGGATTAAATCTCCGAGTCCACCAGTTTTTAAAACAAGGATATTCTTAAAATTACGGGTGGACTCCTCTCTGAAATCAAAAAAGCTCTGCTCTGAATGTTCACCATTTAACAGTGTTAATAATCTCATTTTATCGTCACAATCAACATAATGATGATTAAATATTCTAAATAACCATTTTATCGCATCATTTCTTTTACTTATAAAGACAGCCTTGTTGGCATATAAGGAAAATAATGAATAAAGTTTGGTATCTTTAGAAAATATACAATCGGCTCTACTTATCAAGTCTAAAGTAACACCTTCATTCAAATCTTCAGATGTAAATTCAGATTTCTCCTGATCAAATATTTTCAGTATATTATTATCACAGTCATGGTTTATTTCCAGACAAAGCAATGGTATTTTAAGCTCATTTATCAATTCCGTTATCCAACTTAGTTCAATAACAAAGTTTTTACATATAAACAATATATAATTTTCTGGAATCAAAGATTTTATCTTTAAAGAATCTAAAAAGAAATCAATTTTTCCAGGGTTTCTTACCGGAGTCCTTATTTCTGCCTTTTGAAGCATGTAATTATACTGATCACATTTGTATTCCAAAGTATTTCGTTCTACATTAACGTTTGTAAAACAATCAATTAACAGGTTTCTTTTAAAAGTCACTCGATGTCTACTGGAAAATATACGGGATAAAAATATCGATGTTACTGAATCATCAAGAATAAAAATATAATCAAATTTCTTTTTCCAAAAGCCACGAGAATATTCAAATAGTTTTTTCAAATCCCGTTCTCTAAAAAACAAAAATTCCTGTTTATGATTTTTATTCGAAATCAGTTGATTAAATCGATCCCTGTTTCTCTCAAATGTTAGAAAAGTCATGGAAAGATCCGAAAATGCCTGTTCCAGATTACTTATAAAAGGTATTGTATAGGGAAGATCATAACAATCATCACATTTTATTATCAGAATTTTTGTCATAATTTATTTCCTTTGATAATTCCTAAACTTTTATTACTAAATTTTGTAACGGACAGACCCTCACAGGCTATGCCGCAATATACTTCTATATCAATTTTGGAGAAATAGCTAATTTGACGCAGGGGTCAAAGCAACTTTCATGAACTTGTATTTCAAGTTCACAAAAGTTCCATGTTACCCCATCTATATTGGTATTTAGCATTAATTATTTCCCGTTTTTATTTTAAATTTTATCCTATTATCTTGTTAATCTTCTTTTTTCTTTCTTTTGGACAGGCACAGGGGCCTGTCCCTACATTAATGGTTCAGCGTTCTCAATGAGATGAAGGTTGGAACTTTCAAGTCAATTTATGATGAGGTGTAGTACCCTACTCCGCAATCATAAATTGGCGCAGAAAGTTTCAAGATTCGCTCATTGAGGACGCTGAATGCATATTCGAGCGTCTACTGCGATGACTGTCTCTGGAGTTCCAAGAAGTGGATTCAAATCCATCTCGGTAATCTCAGGTGCTGCTTCCAATAACGCACAGACACGGCTTATCGCATCGGCAAACTCATCTTCATTGGCACCTTTCATTCCTCGAACACCTTTGATCATTGCATATCCTTTAAGACTCTTTATCATCTCAAGAGCAGTTTCCTTATCAAAAGGGGAAAGTCCTTTTGAAACATCCTTCAAGACTTCTATAAAAACTCCACCAAAACCACATAATACAAGATGACCAAAGTCAGATTCAAGTTTAGCCCCTGCAAACAGTTCCATTCCTGAAAGCATTTGCTGTAACAGTACACCCGTTGCTCCATCTATCTTCATCAGTCTTTCATATTCATGATTCAAGGTTTCCTGATCATTTACATTCAATACAACTCCACTAACATCTGTCTTATGCAATGGCCCTATAACTTTCATTACAACTGGATATCCAAGTTTTGAAACAGCAGTTTCCGATTCTTCTTTAGAATCAACCACATACCCCTCAACACGTTTTATTCCTGCAGCGTCCAGTAATTTATGGATTTTTTCTGGTTCAATATAACCATTTTCTGAAGTCTCAATCACCGAGCGAATCGTTTTGAAATCGACTTCTGGAAGTTTTACTGTATCCTCTATTCCTGATTCGGCATCAAAGACTTTTGCAAGACATCTTCCAAGTTTGACTTCATCTGGAAAATTCACTCTTCCCTTTTGAAGAAATGAAAGGATTTCATCTTTAGCCACTACTATTGACGGCAAAACTGGATAAACAGGCTTTTTACATTCCTTCATTTTCTTGTCCAGAAGATCATACACAGGTGAAACATCAAATAACCCTGGAGTACCGAAAATAACAACCATTCCATCGATATCATCAAATCTGTTTTCACAATAATCAATTATTGTACTTAACTGTTCTGCCGTCCCAGTCGCAAGAAAATCAATGGGATTGCTCACAGAAGAACCATCAAAAAGCTTTGTAAGAAGTTCTTTACTCGCATCATTTTCAATATGAGGAACGTCCAGCCCTCCTTCACACAGGGCATCAGTCATCATAACGCCGGGTCCACCAGCATGTGTTATGATCGCAATATTTTTCCCCCGAAGAACAGGATAAGAAAAAATCCCCGCAACTGTTACGAGTTCTTCACGACTGAAGCATCTTACGATCCCAGCTTTTTTAAACAATGCCGAGACAGCAGAATCAGGGCTTGCCAGCGCTCCTGTATGCGAAGATGCCGCGCGGCTGCCAGCTTCTGAAGTTCCAGATTTAACGGCTGCAATCCTGCATCCCTTTTT
>DAOVTB010000268.1 GCA_030633305.1 Candidatus Muiribacteriota bacterium | reverse complement strand
TTATCCCAGTTTTTAGGTTCCTGGAATTTCAGTTTCTTAACTCCAACAATTTCAATCTGTATTGGAAGTTTATTCATCTTATATGCTTTGTTCGCACCTTTAACCACTTTATATATACGATCTTTAGCATCTTTTGAGTGGAATGGTTTTACATCAGACCATATTTTAGAATATTTCATAGCGTCATTTACCATGTTGATTCGTTTATCAACAAGATCAGTATGGACAAAAAGAACTTTAAGTTTTAAAGGATGTTCCATTGAAAAGTTTTTGCAGATACCTTGAGAGTTTAGAACAAATATCAACAATAAAATTGTAAAAAAGCAAATCGAATTTTTCATAATTTCTCCTCAAATTTTAGATAATTAAGAATAACATTTAACATAAGCAGAAACAATAAAGTTTTAACCCGCATATTGCATGAGCGAATCTTGAAATTTTCTGCATCAGTTCAAGCTTGCGGCGTATAAAAATACGCCTCAGCTTGCCCAGACTGGAAAATTCCAACCTTCATCTCATGCAAAATGCGGGTTGGAAAGGTTAAAAAAATAAAATAAAAAAATTACAAATGTAATTTAAAAAAGCAACAAAAAAAGCTTGTAACAACTTTTATCTGTCATTACCCAACTTGATCCGAAGGCGGACCCCGGATAATCTATTCCAACAAGTCATTTAGCTTTAACTATGCTATAATATTACCTGAGCTGGTAATGAACTGGATAGTATATGAATAAAATAGAAGAGATAGTTAGAAATTCAAAATTGACTGGAGATGAATTAAGTAAACTTCAGGATCAGCGTCTATGTGAAATAGTAAGATTTGCATATGATAATGTACCTTTCTACAGAAAAAAGTATGATTCACATAATGTTACACCTGAAATGATACAAGGTGTCAAAGACATTGAAAAACTTCCCCTGGTCACAAAGGATGAACTGAGAAAAGCTCCTGTACAGGATATAATACCTGTTGGAAGCAGTCCAAAAGATTTCGTGGTTTTAAGAACATCAGGTTCCACAGGTGTACCGCTTGCAATCTATCGGGATTTAGAAAGTATCCAGAGAATACTGGATCTTAATATGTGGCAGTATTATCAGTGGTGGAACGGATTTCCACAGGGAAACGGACTATATATATTATCATTGTCTGAGACAAGTCTTGAAAGAGTCCTTCTTGATAAGCTTCCCATCGAACAGGATAGAATTCTTGATGTAAAACTTTCCAGTAAAGTGCATTATCAGTATTTGAAACGATACCATCCTACTTATTTGTCAGCATATCCATCAATCCTTAGAAATCTTGGAATGCTTCTATTACAAAGAGGCGAACAGGCTGAATATGTTTATTTGATTCATTCGACTGCAGAGCTTCTTGATTTGCCTACTCGGGAATTAGTAGCGAAGACTTTTCCAAATGCGCTGGTTGTTGAAACATATGGTTCACACGAAGGTGGTTTGATGGCATTCCAGTGTAATAAAAGCAAAGGATTACATATATTTACTGATAATCTTGTAATGGAACCTTTAAAAGAAGAACCTGGTCAAGGATGGACAACAGCAATAACTGATCTGACAAATAAGGGAACTCCAATTATTCGTTATACAGGTCTTGGAGATCTTATTGTTTTTGGAGATGAACAAGAGTGTTCCTGTGGACTTACATATCCAATGATAGAGAGAATAAATGGAAGAGTAATTGATTCAATTATTCTGCCGGATGGATCAGGGATATGTCCATTTGCAATTACATTGATATTAAAAGAAATTGAGGGACTCTACAGATTTCAGCTAATTCAAAACAATCTTGAAGAAATTGAAATTTACGTTGTTCCTTTTTCAGATGATGAAAAGGAAAGATTATTAACTGAAATCCCATATAAATTAGAACAGACGATAGCAAGAGAATTAAAATTTAAAATAATATTTGTTGATGAGATTAAGCCGAAGAAAGAGGGGTCACATAAGATACCCGTAGTTATATGTAATATTGATACAAATAATATTGTTGCTGATAAAAATGAGGTAGAAGAAATTGTTATTCCAGAAGAAATTATTAAACATGGAAGTCTTTTTAAGGCTCTTAGATGGTTTTCACAATCAAACATTAAAAATCTAAGATATGATTTTTTGGATTCGCTTTTTCGAGGAATTGGTCAGATTTTTCTTTGTAATAATCCAATATCCGGGTTATTTTTTATCATTGCGCTTTCGATGCTATTACCTGCAAGGGTTATAGCTCTGTCATTGATTTGCTTGATGGTATCTACGGCTTTTTCCTATCTTGTTGCTCCAAGATATTGGTTGGTAA
This sequence comes from Candidatus Muiribacteriota bacterium, assembly GCA_030633305.1. GTDB lineage: Bacteria > Muiribacteriota > DAOVTB01 > DAOVTB01 > DAOVTB01 > DAOVTB01. Next base: position 2,797 of record DAOVTB010000268.1, on the reverse strand, counting down.
AACATGGAGTTGCTGGCGCTAATGGAATGTTTATTGGTCTGGCGCTCGATTATTTTCCTGAAATACCATTTTCAGAAGCATTACTTTACGGCATAGCCTGTTCAATCGGGGTGTCTTTATTTATTAATCTATGGTTCTCGTATTTTACACATTCAGGGAATTCGCAGGCGCTTTGCTTTCCTTTTTTGTTTTCCATTTTCATGCTTTGCACATTGTTTTTTACAACACATGTAGATTCTCATAATGCTTTAAGAGGGTGGGAACTATATAGATGTGGACATTATAATGATAGTAAAACAGCTTTTTTAAAGGCACAAAAAACGACTCCTAGAGCATGGACCAGCCTTGGACTTGGTTGGTCATTGTTTAGAGAAAAACAATTTTGGAAAGCTTCAGAAGAATTTAAAAATGCAAGTATGATAAAGCCTGATTTTGAAAAGGCTCATACTGGAATTGGCTGGAGCAAAATGAAACTGGAGTTATTGATTGAAGCTGATGCACATTTTGAGAAAGCAATTACCATTAATAGCGATGACTCTGATGCCTGGATTGGAAAAGGCTGGCTTTCATATATGATCTGTGATTATGAAAATGCTCTTTCCCGTTTTCGAAATGGAATGCGTTCATGGAGAACAATTATTCTTGGCTATGTTGGCATGGGATGTTGTTATGCTCGGTCAGCAAATCCTGAGAAAGCAAATGAAATGTTTCAGATGGCAAGGATATTTGCATTTGATTCTGATGATATTAATAAAAATATTGCTTTTCAATCATTGGAAAAATTGAGTTATAAAGTGTCTGAAAAACAGAAAAAAAAATGGAAGGCATTTTCCACTGAAGCTTTGTTTCTGTTTAAACGATTTTGTATTAATCCGATAATGGCATTTTCATTACTATTTATTGGAATTCTTATATATTCAAAGATCTCTTTATTTTCAGCGGTTTTCGGAATATTGTTTTCAATTGTTGTAGTATTCTTATTTCCTCAATGTCCTGAATTTAGACATCCTTTGTTTTTTTATCATAGCATGGCCGTATCTATTGCTTTTTTAAGCTTTTTGTTTGAGACTTCGCCTGCTTCTTTTGTCTGGAATTTTTTTGCTATGACATTTCACTCCGCAGTTTGGTATTTGTTATGTTCTATTGGTTTGTTCCAGGGGTTTCCACAGATTTGTATATCTTTTGCCATAGTAGTTTTAGTTATGGGGTTTTCTGTACGTAGTTTTCTTCCGACGGAGGGGAGGTATGGACTTAAATCTGTAAATATTGATTTACTAGGCGTAAATCCAGACCAAATAAATGAAATTATGAAACAATACTGGATTTCATCAGATTACTGGAAAACGATAAGAAACTTAAGTGATCCGTTTCCAGATCAGGACCATCCAGTTTGAAAAGAAAAATATTACTGCAAATAACGGAATTGTCTCAACGATAGTCAGACTTTTATAAAATAATGTTGCAGTATTACCAATGATCAGCCATTGAAAGATATAAAAGGCAGTAACATTTTTCCCAAGCCATTTAAAATATTTGAATAAAGAACTTTTTCCCCAGATTCTATCGAGAAGAAAAATTACCGAACTCCATGTAATGAGAAATAAAGATGTCCAAATAAAAAACAGGAGATTATGATGGTAGAATTTATTCATTGTATAGGTGATCTTAATTGCATATGGAGTAGAGAGTAACAGGCATATTCCTGAAATAACAGTTACAAAACCTATCCATTCCTTAGTCTTTTTCATTTGTAAATAATTGTTTTCAAATAGAGAAAAAGCAAAACCCAGAAGGGGATATGCTATCCAGGGGAAAACAGGGAAATATGACCAACTTTGATGACTCCATAAAAATGCGTGTATGTATTTAAAACTACTGGTTAACGAAGATAAGTCTGGTAAATAAGGCGTTATAATGGTTACAAATGTGGCAATCAGTAGATATGGAATATAATTTTTTTTAAATATCATACTGATTATTGTAATGATTATTATGCCTGTTCCAGCAAGAATGAAAATATTTATTCCAAAAATATATTCATATGGATTAAGCTTAAAAATTCCATGATAAATATTTATCAAAAGATTCAGATTTAAACCAATATTAAGAAATAATCCCATTGCTAGAATTTTTAAACCACGAAATATATTTTCAGATATGGATTTGTCAGATCTTGCAAGAAAATAACCCATGATAACAAGGAAAACAGGTGTTACAGTAACTGATCCAATTACTCGGGATATTTTCCCTATAAAACTGTTGTATGTAGCGGTATTCAGGAATAGCAATGTGATATGTACCTGGAACATAAGTATTGCTGCAATGCCTTTAAGGATATCTGGTGTATCAAGCCTAGATCTATTATTCATTTTTTTTATTCAATAAGACCTTGAACAGAAACAATATGAAGTTCTTTGCCATGAATAACTTCAATATTTTGTGAATAACATTTTTCGCAGACGAAAAATACTTCTTCCAGAATTGATTCTTCATTACAGTTATTACATAAAATCTTGACTTCTTTTATATCAATCACCAGGGAAGAATCTTTCAATAAAGGGACTTCCTGTACCATGATATTGTACACATTATGCATTACGTCTTCAACTATATGATGGATCTTTCCGATTATCAAAGTAACGACTCCGACCTCCACCATTTTTTCTTTTTCAGCGATGCTGATTATGGATTTTATTATTGAATCACATATTGATGCTTCGTGCATGTTAGAACCTCTTGTTGTTATTGTTCTCGGACAGACATAGTCAGACTGTGTCACAATCCATTCGTCATCCTG
>DAOVTB010000320.1 GCA_030633305.1 Candidatus Muiribacteriota bacterium | reverse complement strand
TTTGAATTTATAACATTGTCAAAAGCTTCCTGAACATCTTCTGGAGGTGATATTTCCTTTAATTCGATAAAAACAATATCAACACCTGCATTAAGTTTCTTTAATGACTTCTTGATCTTCAATTTTATTTCATCGCGAATTGCATCTTTTCTGTGAGTAAAAATATAATCAATATTACAAGATGCCACTGTATGCATTATAATATTTGAAGTACTAAAGTGAATAATTTTTTTGAGTGAACTGGATCGGATCTTATACAGGTATTTCACAGGATCAATTATCTTATACTGAACTGTACAGGCAAGTTTAATGATATTATTATCACCAGTAATACAATATGGCGAAATGTTAAATTCTTTTTTAAGAATATTTGAATAACTATCAGATTTAGTATCTACATCTATAAAATCATTAATATAAATCCTTTGAAATTTAATAGGTACTTTTCTTATTCTGTCAATAGGATACGGCATCGCAAAATGGACTCCAGGCATAGCTGGAGGTAAAATCGGTTTCCCAAACCTCTCGATTATGGCAATCTCATTCTGGGAAACTTTAAAAATGTTTGACACTAAATAAAGTATTACCAGAATAGCCAGAATACTCAGCATGAAATATTTAAATCCCTGATAGACACTTTGTGCCAATCCAGCTATTCCACGGGTATTATCTTCCTTCACTTCGCGCCTCCCATATCGATCAAATATTTAAATAGACTGTCCCTCATGGAAAAAATAAGCACATCATTTCTTTTGATTATATCCTTATAGGATTCAAGTGTATTAACGAATTTAAAAAATTCAGGATCTTTTGAAAAAACAGAGGTGTATAAAGAAATGCTTTTATTATCTCCCGTACCTTTAATGATTTCAGCCTGTTCCATTGCATCAGACATTATCTCAGCAACTTTCAGATCAGTTTCCGCATCAATCTTAGCAGACTGTTGCTGTCCATCTGCACGGTATTTACTTGCTTCTATCTGTCTTTCGGATTTCATTCGTTCATAAACACTTTTTGCAACTACAGGCGGATAATTGATTTTCTTAATTCCAATTGTCACTATTTCAATTCCATATTCCTCAATTGCCTTTGTGCAAATGTCTTTTGTAACTTTTTCTTCAATATTTTTAAGCTTTATTGATTCACTATTAACATTAATAATATTATCTATTTTGAATCTGCCAAGTTCATTTCCTAATTGAGAAACCAACATATCATCAAGCTGTTGCTTAAGACTGTCAATAGTGACAAATCTCCTGATCACCAGTTTTGGATTTTTTATCCTGTAACAAACATAACAGGAAATAACCAGTGGATTTTTATCACCAAGTATATAAGTAGTTGGGGCAGTTTCAAAAACCATCAACCGTTTATCCATCCTGTTTACTTTCTGAATCCCAAGTGGAATCTTATAATACAGTCCACTTTTTGTTCTTTCCTTCACAATTCTTCCGAATTGAGTAACCAGTACAAATTCACTCTCCCTCACAATAAAAAACGAATCAGCAACTACATAAATCAAAGCTATTATAATACTAAATATTAAGATCTTTTTTTTCATTCCTCAATTTTCCTTTATCAATAACCAGTTTTAAGAATTTTTTCATAATTCATCCAAAGTTCAACTCCATCCCCATCAACAATAACTTTTCTACATTTTTCTAGACTGGATTTTAGAAAGTTCAGAAACAATACTGATCTGGCAACTTTCGGATTAACTTTATAGGCCAAGTACCTCTGTAACATCCTTTCAGATTTCCCCTTTGCCAATGCAACTTTCTTCTGAGACTTAGTTCTTGATGATGTGACTTTTCGTAAGGCAGCAGAATTTGCAGCAGGTAGAGATACAATTCTGTACTCCAATGCAACATTAATTGAAGCAATTCGATCCTGCATTGCTGCAATCACATCTTCAAAACTTCTAGCAGCTTTAACAGGAGGATGAACATCACGAATAATTATTTTTTCAATGAAAACCCCACTAGAAAGTTCATCAAGCATACTTTGGCTCATTTCTTTTAACTTAATTTCAAGATCAAATTTTCTGTTTGTAGCTATATCATAAAATTTCTCAGAAGCAAATTTGACTGTCAAACAGTTTAATATAATATTTTTTATCAACTTTTTTGCATCTTTAATATTGAAATGAAAAAGATTAGAATCCTTTATTCTATAGCTGATTGAAACATATGGATAGAAAAAATTATTATCTCCTGAAATATATAGTTTATCATCAGAATTTTCCCCATGAGAAGTCCCCCACAAAACAGGATAATTCTTATTTAGCGGTATATTTCCAAATTCAAGGCGAATCACTTTTTCTGATTTTATCCTGACAATATTATCAAAAGGCCAGGGATATTTTACATGAAGACCAGGTTTCAAATTTCTGTTTATTACTTTTCCAAATCGTTCAAAAATTCCAGTTTCATTTACTTTTACTTCTATAAAACAAGTTGAAAGATAAGCCAATAACAGTAAAACCATAAACAGAATAAAAGTTTTTTTAATAAATGGCTTCATTTTTGAATACAATTCAGTTTTAAACATCATATCTATTAAATGATACTCAGCAGGATCAAGCTCTTTTCGGAAACGTCTGAGGAAACCATTCACCATAATATCAATACTGAATGAAAAAATCATTATACCTATAAAGATCGCAGCCACTTTATCAAAATTATATCCCATATGATACAGAATCAGGGAAAAACCTGTTATCAAGCTTGATATCATATCGGTTTTTGAATGAAGACTGTCACTGTAGAGTGAACTTGATTTTTCAGAAATACTTACCATGAATTCAAATTTATACACAATATAGGATAAGCAGGAAAAAAACAGAAATATTATACCGGAATATAATGGGAACTTTATAGAGTAAATATCACTTTTGGCAACTGTAAGAAAAATGTTTACCGAAACCAGAAGAAGAAAAATACCAATTCCGACTGATACCATGAATTCTTTTTTATCTGTCTCGCTTTCAGTTGATTTTCCACCCCTAACTGAATAATATGTCAGAAATGATGTGAAAATATCTGAAAAACTATGATAAGCTTCCGCGAGTATTGCAATACTTCCTGAAAAAAAGAATACTATAAATTTTATGGCTGTAAGGATAACGTTTGCTACAATTGCTATTAGAGATGCTTTTTCTTTGACTGTAA
>DAOVTB010000263.1 GCA_030633305.1 Candidatus Muiribacteriota bacterium | reverse complement strand
GCCTTTTACAATGGAAATTAGTACAGGAATGAAGAAGTACCCTGTTGATTTCGAATATGGACCAGTTCAATGGCATTCTGAGACTTTTTTTAATGCCGATGTATTGTCCGGGATATTCGATATAAAATATCCTTATCATGATCCATCGATAGATGGTGCATCGTTCTATGATGCATGGTAAAATCCGAACTTTGTACGAGCGAACTGCTTCATCATCATAACCTGAACAGAATTTGAAATAGGTTCCTATGTCTGCATTCTGTTCAGAACATGCTTCTTCGCATTTCATCTCGTTCAAAGCCCGGATTTGGATTTAAATAGTAATTGTTAAAAGAAGAAATGAACTATGGAAGAGGCTATAGTAAATACTGATGAAATATGCTTTAAAAGTATATTATTTAATTCCTCTGGCTGCTCTGTTATTTTCTAATCAATTTCATCAAAAGTTTTTTATTCTAAAGGATTTTTTCCTTATTTTAATGCTTCCTGTATTGATTACAGGAATCTTATATCGGATTTTTGTAAAGGCAGAAAATAGTAATGAAATAGTAATCACTGTTTCTGATTTTTTGATAATTTCAGCATTTGCATTAGTGACTTTACATTATTTTTCTTTAAAAAAGTATCTGGATACAATAATCAGTTTTCATCATATGCAATTTCTACTGCTCCTTTTCATATCAATTAAATTCATTCCTTTTGAGTTGAAATCTGACAATGGAAAAATTGTTTTTGTTTTATCAGGTATTATTATAAGCGTTATTACGATAGTTGAAAAAATAAATTATCCTGGTTCTCGTCTTTTGTATCAATCAACTTTTGGAAATCCATCGTATTCATCAGGTTTTCTTTTGCTGCTGTTTCCAGTAATGATGTCTTTAACGAATAAAGTTCTTAAAAATATTATTGTAATTATTGCCAGTATTGCAATTATTATTCTTGGAAGCAGAGTCGCAATTGTAATTCTATGCTTCCAGTTTTTTGTGCTATTACGAGGTAAGAGAAAACAGGCAGTATTTTTCGTTATCGCAATTATTACTTTGTTTATGATTTTCAATTCGAATCGGATGAAACTTAATTCTAAATCCTTCAGAAGAAATATGGTGTATCGTGTAGAAGTTTTAAAAACATCTGTAAAGATGTTACCTGATAGTATTATTTTGGGAAGAGGGAATAGTTATGCAAAGTATAATTTTCATAAGTACTATGAAAAACTGAGAAATAGAAAAGTATCTTATCTGAATACATATTATCTTCATTGTGATCCTTTGGAGTTTATAATTGAATATGGCTGGTTATTTTTTGTAATATGTTTATTTGTTTTACTGTTATGTATCAAAACACCTGAATTTATAACTGTTTCAGTTATCAGTCTCATCATGTACAGCATGTTTTCATTTCCATTACGACTAAGTGGAATATATCCTTTATTTATGCTGTTTGTTTTCTATCTCAGTGGAAAATCAAATTTACTTATAAGTTTTAATCCATTGAACTGGCATAACAGGATAATAGTTATCATGATAATTGTATTATTTTCAATAAATTTTGTTATTGGAATAAAATTCTTTTCAAGATATTTAAATTGTGATATGGCTCTTAAGGAATTCAATTCTCAAAAATATAATCCAGAAAGGTTTGATAAATTGAAAAAGAGTTTTTTAAAAATGCCTTATTATTATGATCTTGCATACAGATATGGTATAGCCTGTATGAAAAATGGAAAGTTTAATGAAGCATTAAAAGTTTTAATTTACGTTAAAGAATTACGTGATGAAAGAACTGTTAATATTAATATTGAAAAAGTGATTAGTAAGTTAAACAATCCGGATGAATGACTTTTCCGGTAATTTCAACCTCCAGTTTTTTCTGAACAAGTGATTCTTCAGGGCATTTGACATCATATTTTAAACCATTTTTTGTTTTCAGTGAAAAAATAGTAGAACCTGATTTGATATCTGTGCGTTGAACTCTGTTGTAATGATATTTTTCGCCATCCCAGATTCTGATGAAGTACCAGGCAACTCCTTCTGTTCCCTTGCTTTTAATCAGAATACCACCGTAGAATTTTCTTGTTTCATTGGAATCTTTGTAATGGATCCATTTAACCAGCTTTTGATCTGGTTCTCTGAAAGTCTTGGTTTTAGTTGCATTTACATTGATATATTTCAATTTTGATGGTTCTAAATCAGTTGGTTTTACGGTCATCGAGAACAATTGGACTGTTAGTGTTATGAATAAAACAATTAATAAAATCTGTCGCATATATTTTACCTCTTCAAAAATTTAGTAGTAATAGATATATCGGGAACTATACCGTGATTAGTTATGAAATTAAAGGATAAAATAAAAAAAGAAGATTTTCACACAAAGGCACAAAGGCACTAAGGCACAAAGAAAAATAGTTAATATAGATGGGGTCAGAGCTTTTGTGAACTTGAAATTCAAGTTCATGAAAATTGCTTTGACCCCTGGGCCAGCTAAGTTGTTTACACCAAAATTTGTATAGAAATGTATTGTGGCACAATTTATCTGTCCAATACCAAAGAATAGATTACTTGGCCTTCTTGATATACTTGATCATAGTTAAAAGAGTGGAATGATCTTTATTGAAGCAATACATGACTTCATCCATTATTTTTTTAATAAGGAATATTCCACGACCACCATGACCCCAGGTTTTTTTCTGTGCGATTGATTCAAAATATTCTGGATCAAATGGCTTGCCGCCATAATCTTTTACTAGGATGACTATTTTTTCGGAATATGCTTTAAAAGTTAGATCAAATTCCATGGTTTGATTAAGTGCTGAACCGTGATCGATTGCATTCATACAAGCTTCATCCAGAGCAAGTTCAAGTTTAAATCTGTCGCCCATCGGAATATCATTGGTATCTGCAAACTTCTGTAATGCATTTCTGATAGAACCCATGAACTTAGGGTGACACGGAAAACTATTCTTCATTTCATTCAGTATGTTCATTTATTGTTCCTTTCCGAAATGGATTTCAGGAATAAATATCCTAAATTGAACTTTCGACGGTGAAAGTTGTTTGAATTTAAAATATCCTCCGTGTGCCTTGGCGATTTGATGACAGAAAGAGATCTTGACAAAGTTCTTTTCCGTATCATCTGAATTTATATTACCAGATATGAATGTTAACACATCGAATTTAATTTCTGCAAGTTTTAATAAGAGTTCAATATTTTCTTCTGATTCAGATTTTTCAATAATTATCTTGAATCCTTTATCTGCAGATTTGATATCTACGATTGCTCTATCTTGAATTTCGGGTGTTGTATCATCTAAACTGGTCAAAAGACTTAATATCATGAGTTTAATAGCAGATTCATCAAGTTCATAAACAGTAGATAGTGAAGCTGCTATTGAAAATTGAACAGGAGTAGTTAGTTCTTTTTTTATTTGCTTACTGGATGCTTCCAAAAATTCCTGGAGGTTGACTTTTGTTCGTGAGAGTCTTAATGGACCAGAACTCAGTTGAATAAAATACTGCTGTGTCTGGATGTCATTAGATAGCTTGTTAAAAAAGTGAAAGTAAGGATTACTGTTACTTTCAGGGTTTTCAGAGGTTTCCGTAATAATATTATCGACTCTGGTATAAAGTTTGTTAGAGAGTAGAGTAAAGAATTTATTTTTAAGTGAAATTTCCTGTCTAAGCTGAGTTACATCACGAATTGATATGATAACTCCACTTCTTTTCCCTTTTGGAGTACAGTGAAATTTGATTTTACATGCAAGGATATGAAATTCTGGTTTTAAAAAAACAACATCAATAATGCTGTCTTTATTGTTTAAGGTTTTGATTTCATCAATTAATACAGTGAAGTGATTTTTACTTTTTACAAATAATTTTTTTATGATCAGATTTGTCATAACTGGATTAAAATCTTTATCAAGAACAATCAATCCGTCACCCATACTTTCAAGTATGTTTTGAACCATATTTTTTTCTTCCTGAAGTTTTGCATACAGGTTAGCATTATTGATTGCAATTGCTGCCTGGGACGAAATTGCTTCTAGAAAGCTCTGATCATCTTCATTAAACCTCTTACTCATATCAAGGTTATCCAGATAAATAAGACCGATAACACTATTTTTGAAAAGGATTGGAGTTACGAGAATAGAGGAAATTTTATTTGATACAATACTTTGCTGATTGGAAAATCTCTCATCAAGTTGTGTATTTGTTGATATGATACTACTTTTATTGACGATTGCTTCTTTACAGGCAGTTTTTGAATAGGTTTTTTTGCTTAATTCGGTTTTCATTAATCTCTGAATGCAGGGTTCAAACTTGCCATTTTCATTCTTGAGCATTATAAATCCTCTGTCAGCAAGGAGAAGTTTTATAATGGCGTCCATAAATGAACTCATCAGTGGACCGATTTTATGAATTGAGTTTAAATATTTACTCAATTCAAACATTATCTCAAGTTTTTCCTGAACCCCTGCAGAGCCTAAAGAACAATTACTTGATGATACGTTTGTAACAAAATTTGCTAAATTATCAGGCCCTGCTGGTTCGTTGAGGTAAAAAACTATATTTATACTTCCGACTTCAATCTCATCTCTGTCCGAAAGTTCGTGTTCATTGACTTTTTTGCCATTTACACTAATGCCGTTAGTTGAATTGAGATCAAAAATATAAGTTTTTTTTCCAGAACATTTGATTTTACAATGAAGTCGTGAAATATTAGAGTATGGAAGCTTCAAATCGGCTTCATCGCCGCGTCCAAGGATAATATCTTGCATTACTTCAATTATTCTATGTTCACCCTTTTCGAGTATATCCAGATATCCCATATCGTTTAAAAGAAATCATCATCCAGTCTGTTTGCTTTTTGAACTGGCTTTTTCTTTTTGCCAAGCATTTTAAGAACTAAAATAAACATTACTATGAAACCGCCAAACAGCAAGAACCATTTTGTGTTACTCTTTTTAGCTACAGGCTTTTTATACAGTTTTCTAACTTTCGCCTCATTGGTTAAAGGATTGACTTTAATTTTAGTATCTACAGGCAAGTTTTTATTTTCAGCAGGTTTTGTAAGGACAGTGCTATCGGAAACAACTTTAGTGTCAGTTTTTACTTCAGCTTTATCCGGACTCTTCTGAATTGGTTCTTTAATCTCGGGTTCTTTTTTATCCGTTACCTTTGCAGTTGTTTTATCAGTTTTAACTGGAACTTTTTCTTCAGTAACCTCTGGTTTCTTTTCAACTGTTTTCTGGGTTGTTTTAGTATCAACAGGATCAGAAGTTTTATCAGATGAATCTGAATCCGCAGGATCCGATGAAAAACCAGGAAGTATTGATGTTATTGTACTGAAATAATCTTTTTCATCAGTAGTTTTTTTCTCTGGAAGTTTGACTATTTCTGGTTTGTCTGGTTCAACAGGCTTTTTAGCGGGTTCTATTTTT